>NZ_JBIVVI010001020.1:0-3382 GCF_044757675.1 Kitasatospora sp. NPDC091257 | reverse complement strand
GGTACGGCTACCGCGAGGACCACTCCGGCGGCGTCTTCGACGGCCCGCCGCCGCCCCCGCCGACCCCGCCCGAGCCGCCCACGATCCTCGGGCCGGGCTCCCCCGAGGGCCCCGGCGACCACGGCAACCGGGCCCGGCGCGGACTGCTGCGCGGGCGGCTCGCCCTGGTCACCGCCGTCGCCGCGATCGCCGCCGTCCTCGGCGGGGTCACCGGCGGCCTGGTCGCCGCCGACCGGCAGGGCGCCGACAACCGCGTCGGCACCATCGCCAGCCCGGTCTCCGCCCGCTCCGACGGCAGCGCCGACGTGGCCGCCATCGCCGCCGCCGTCTCGCCCAGCACCGTCCAGATCACCGTCAAGAACGGCAACGGCACCGCCACCGGCACCGGCGTCGTCCTCAACACCGACGGCCGGATCCTCACCAACTACCACGTGATCGACACCGCGACCGCCGGCGGCCGGATCACCGTCACCTTCAAGGACGGCTCCACCGCCCAGGCCAGCGTCACCGGCACCGACAAGGCCCTCGACGTCGCCGTGATCACCGCGACCGGCGCCAAGAACCTCACCCCCGCCGTCCTCGGCGACTCCTCCGCCGTGGCCGTCGGCGACCCGGTCGTCGCCATCGGCAACCCCGACGGACTCACCGGCACCGTCACCTCCGGCATCATCAGCGCCGAGAACCGCGACGTCACCGTCCAGCTCGACGAGGGCAGCACCAGCAACAACGGCGGCTTCGGCCTCCCCTTCCTCCCCGGCGTCCCCGGCCTGCGCGGCACCACCCCGCAGCCCACCGGCGGCAGCAGCACCACCTACAAGGCCTTCCAGACCGACGCCGCGCTCAACCCCGGAAACTCCGGCGGCCCGCTGATCAACGCCAGCGGCCAGGTCATCGCCGTCAACTCGGCGATGTACGCGCCCGGCGGCTCCGGCTCCTCCGGCGGCGGCTCGGCCGGCAGCGTCGGCCTCGGCTTCGCCATCCCGATCAACGACATCAAGCAGGTCCTGCCGAAACTCGAAGCCGGCCAGAACCTGTGAGCCACACTCGCTGAGACGGACAATTGCTCCCAGCAGGCCCTCCACCCGACGAGAAAGGGCACCCGCCCATGACCCCGTCCGCCGACGACCGCACCACCGCCGAGGCCGGCCACCCCTCCGCCCGGCTCCTCGTGGTCGACGACGAACCCGCCCTCCGGGACGCCCTGGAGAGCAGCCTCGCCTTCGAGGGGTACGAGGTCGCCACCGCCACCGACGGCTACGAGGCCCTGGAATCCGTCGAACGCGACCGGCCCGACCTCGTCCTGCTGGACATCATGATGCCCCGGATGGACGGCCTCACCGCCGTCCGCCGGATGCGTTCGCGCGGCGACACCGTCCCGGTCCTGATGCTGACCGCCCGCGACGCCGTCGGCGACCGTGTCACCGGCCTCGACGTCGGCGCCGACGACTACCTCGCCAAGCCCTTTGAACTCGACGAACTGCTCGCCCGCGTCCGCGCCCTGCTGCGCCGCAACGCCCTCGCCGCCGAGGCCGCCGCCCGCGCCGCCGTCGAGGACGAGAGCGAGGTCCTCTCCTTCGCCGACCTGCGGATGAACACCGCCACCCGCGAGGTCACCCGGGCCGGCAAGCCGATCGAGCTCACCCGCACCGAGTTCATGCTGCTGGAGATGTTCCTCGCCCACCCCCGCCAGGTCCTCACCCGCGAACAGATCCTCAAGGCGGTCTGGGGCTTCGACTTCGAGCCCTCCTCCAACTCCCTGGACGTGTACGTGATGTACCTGCGCCGCAAGACCGAGCAGGGCGGCATGCCCCGCCTGATCCAGACCGTACGCGGCGTCGGCTACGCCCTGCGCCAGGCCGCCGGCACGAGCGCGTGAACAACGTTCCGCCCCCTCCGCTGACCCCTCCGCAGGCCCGGCCCCGCACGCCCGACCGCCGACAGCGCCTCCTCCACTGGTTCCGCTCCCGCTCCCTGCGCAGCCGCCTCATCTTCCTGAGCGCGGCGGCGGTGGCGGTGGCGATCGCGCTGTCGGCACTGGCGTGCTGGTTCATCGTGGAGAAGCAGCTGTACGGGCAGGTACGGGCCGACCTGGCGAGCGCGACGCTGCCGCCGGGGCCCCGAGTGCCCCTGATCTGCTACCCGACCCCGGAACAGGCCCTGGCGAACCAGCCGACGGGCCTCACCTCGGAGAACGGCAGCGCGGTGGCCCGGGACACCCAGTTCGTGACGGCCAACCTGACGGCCGTCTGCCTGCCACCGAACGCGACCAAGGCGATCGTGGTCCAGCCCGGTGACGCAGCCGGGTACAGGCTCAAGAACGGCCAGTCGATCATCCGAGACGGCCGTTTCACCGACGGGACTCCGGCAGTCGTCCGGATCTCGCTGACCCGCTCCGCGACAGCGGGGCCGGTCCTGCTGATGGTGGCCACCTCCACCCAGCCCGTCGAGGACTCCCTCCAGGGCCTCGCCATCCTCCTCGCCTCGGTCTCCGTCGGCGGCATCCTGCTCGCCGCGGTCGCCGGCCGCTTGGTCGCCCGCTCCGCCCTGAAGCCCGTCGACCAGCTCACCGACGCCGTCGAGCACATCGCCCGGACCGAGGAGGTCGGCACCACCATCCCGGTCCACGGGGACGACGAGATCGCCCGGCTCTCCACCTCCTTCAACTCGATGAGCACCGCCCTCGCCAACTCCCGCGAGCGGCAGACCCGGCTGATAGCCGACGCCGGGCACGAGCTCCGCACCCCGCTGACCTCCCTGCGCACCAACGTCGACCTGCTGATCCGCAGCAACGACACCGGCCGCCCGCTGCCCGCCGCGACCAAGACCAAGCTGCTCGGCAACATGAAGTCGCAGATGCAGGAGCTCACCCTGCTGATCGGCGACCTGCTCCAGCTCTCCCGCCCGGACACCCCGAAGAGCGGCCCGGCCCTCACCGTGGTCGCCCTGCACGAGATCGCCGGACGGGCCGTCGAGCGGGCCGAGCTGCGCGGCCCGGGGCTGGTGTTCGAGACCGACACCGAGCCCTGGTACGTGCACGGCGACGCGGCCGGGCTGGAACGCGCGGTGATCAACCTGCTGGACAACGCGGTCAAGTACAGCCCGCCCGGCGGCACCATCGAGGTCCGGCTGCACCAGGGCGTGCTGACCGTCCGCGACCACGGCCCCGGGATCCCTCCGGACGAGCTCCAGTACGTCTTCGACCGGTTCTGGCGCTCGCCCTCCTCGCGCCAGCTGCCCGGCTCCGGCCTCGGGCTGTCGATCGTCGCGCAGAGCGTCCGGGAGGCGGGCGGCGAGGTCACCCTCGGTCCGGCGGCCGACGGCGGCCCGGGCGCGCTGGCCACCGTCCGGCTGCCCGGCGGACCCGCCCCGGAATGACGGGAGG
>NZ_JBIVVI010001019.1:0-3384 GCF_044757675.1 Kitasatospora sp. NPDC091257 | reverse complement strand
GCCGGGGGACGGGGCACCACCCGGGTCCGTGCCGAACGGCCCCGCTCGGGTGACAATGGCCCGCATGATCGTCCACTGCGCCGCCTACCACGACGGCCACCGGATCAAGGCCCCCGCGGACCTGGCCGGTGCGCTCGCCGCCGCCCGCGCGGCCGGTCCGGACGGCTTCGTCTGGATAGGCCTGTTCGAGCCCACCGTCGAGGAACTCGACCACGTCGGCAAGGAGTTCGCGCTGCACCCGCTGGCCGTCGAGGACGCCGTCAGCGCCCACCAGCGCCCCAAGGTGGAGGCCTACCAGGGCTCGCTGTTCGTCACCCTGAAGACCCTCGGCTACCACCCCGGCGGTCACGTCGTGACGGTCGGCGAGGTGATGGTCTTCCTCGGCCCGGACTTCGTGATGACCGTCCGGCACGGCGAGGACAGCCCGCTCAGCGGCCTGCGGGCCGCCCTGGAGCAGGATCCCGAGCAACTGCGCTACGGGCCCAGCTCGGTGCTGCACTCGGTCTGCGACACCGTCGTGGACGGCTACGTGGAGGTGGCCACCGCGCTCCAGACCGACCTGGACGAGCTGGAGGCGGACATCTTCTCCCCCGGCCGGGTCGGCCGCGACACCGCCGGCCGGATCTACGGCTACAAGCGCCAGGTGATGTCCGTGCGCAGGGCCACCGGACCGCTGCTGGAACCGATGCTGGCCCTGGAGCGCGGCGCCCGCTTCGTCCGCCCCGAGACCGCGCCCTACCTGCGGGACGTCGCCGACCACGTGGCCCGGGTGAACGACCAGGTGGACGGCATGGACCGGCTGCTGTCCGACATCCTGAACGCCAACCTGGCGCAGGTCAGCGTCCAGCAGAACAACGACATGCGGAAGATCTCGGCCTGGGCTGCGCTGGCCGCCGTACCGACGATGATCGCGGGCATCTACGGGATGAACTTCGACCACATGCCCGAACTGCACCAGGTCTGGGGGTACCCGGCGGTGCTGGTGCTGATGGTGGTGGTCTGCCTGGTGCTGCACCGGGTGTTCAAGCGGCACGACTGGTTGTAGTGCCGCTCCCCCCACCGGCCGTCGGGTTCGTCGGGCCCGTCCCGTCCGTCCCGTCCGTGCTGTCCCGTCAGGCCAGTCCGGCGCGCTCCAGCGCCTCGACGCCGGTGCGCAGCGCCAGGATCCGCTCGTCCAGGGTGAATCCGGACGGGGCCAGGGTGAGCGTGGTGACGCCCGCCTCGGCGTAGGCCTGCATCCGGTCGGCGATCCGGGCGGTGTCGCCGATCAGCGAGGTGGCGTCGATCAGGTCGTGCGGGACGGCGGCCGCGGCACCCGCGTAGTCCCTGGCGAGGTACTTCTCCTGGACCTCGTCGGCGGCCTGCTCGTAGCCCATCCGCCGGGCGAGCTGGTTGTAGAAGTTCTTCTCCTTGCTGCCCATGCCGCCGATGTAGAGCGCGGCGTACGAGCGCAGGCCGTCCACGCCGGCCTTGATGTCCTCGCCGACCGCGAGGTTCACGGTCGGGCAGAGGTCGAAGCCCTCCAGCGTCCTCCCGGACTTGGCGCGGCCGGCCGTCAGCGGGTCGACGGAGAGCGCGGCGTGCTCGGGCGAGAAGAAGATGCCGAGCCAGCCGTCGGCGATCTCACCGGTCAGCTCCAGGTTCTTCGGGCCGATCGCGGCGATGTACAGCGGGATGTGCTCGCGCACCGGGTGCACGGTGAGCTTGATCGGCTTGCCGGGGCCGCCGGGCAGCGGCAGCGTCCAGTGCGCGCCCTCGTGCACCAGACGCTCGCGGGACATCGCCTTGCGGATGATCTCCACGTACTCGCGGGTGCGGGCGAGCGGCTTGTCGAACTTCACGCCGTACCAGCCCTCGGACACCTGCGGGCCGGAGACGCCGAGGCCGAGCCGGAACCGGCCGCCGGACAGGGTGTCCAGGGTCGCGGCGGTCATCGCGGTCATGGCCGGGGTGCGGGCCGGGATCTGGAAGATGGCCGAGCCGACGTCGATCCGCTCGGTCTTCGCGGCGACGAAGCTGAGCACCGTCGCGGCGTCCGAGCCGTACGCCTCCGCCGCCCAGCAGACCGAGTAGCCGAGCCGGTCCGCCTCCTGGGCGACGGCGATGTTGTCGGCGTCCATGCCGAGCCCCCAGTAGCCGAGGTTGATCCCGAGTCGCATCTGCCGCACCTTCCAGTGGGTTGGGGTTGCCAGCGAGGGTAGCCGTGCCCGCGCCGAACATGCTACTGACGGGTAGGAGTGGGTTGGGTCACACCGGTGCTGTTGATCGTTCTGCGGGTCGGCACCTCTGCCCGCGCACCGGCCGCTACGCTCAGCCGACGTGGGGAGCGCT
Organism: Kitasatospora sp. NPDC091257; assembly: GCF_044757675.1. NCBI lineage: Bacteria > Bacillati > Actinomycetota > Actinomycetes > Kitasatosporales > Streptomycetaceae > Kitasatospora > Kitasatospora sp. NPDC091257. The sequence continues at coordinate 1,053 of NZ_JBIVVI010001019.1, read as the reverse complement.
CTCCCCACCTGCGCGTTCACAGGGCTGCCGGGCCTCCCGGGGCCACCGGCCAGTGAAGGGCCCGTCCGATGGAAAAGCGTCACCTCGGCCGCACCGGCCTGCAGGTCTCCCGGCTCGGCCTCGGCACCATGACCTGGGGCCGCGACACCGACGAGCACGAGGCAGCGGAGCAGCTCAAGGAGTTCGTCGACGCCGGCGGCAACCTGATCGACACCGCCGACGTGTACGCGGACGGCGGCGCCGAGTACCTGATCTCCCGGCTCACCGACAGCCTGATCCCCCGCTCCGAGCTCGTCATCGCCACCAAGGCCGGCAGCGTCCCGGAGTCCGCCCGCCGCTTCGACGGCTCGCGCGGCCACCTGCTCGCCGCCCTGGACGCCTCGCTGCGCCGGCTCGGCACCGACCACGTCGACCTCTGGCAGGTGCACTCCTTCGACCCGGCGACCCCGGTCGAGGAGACGCTCAGCGCCCTCGACATCGCCGTCTCCTCCGGGCGCGCCCGCTACGTCGGGGTCTGCGACTTCAGCGGCTGGCAGCTCGCCAAGACCGCCACCTGGCAGCACGCCCACCACGGGCGGGCACCGCTGGCCGGGGCGCAGCTGGAGTACTCGCTGCTGCAGCGCGGCATCGAGCGGGAGGCGCTGCCCGCCGCCCTGGACGCCGGGGTCGGGGTGCTGGCCGGCTCGCCGCTCGGACGCGGGGTACTCACCGGCAAGTACCGGCACGGCGTCCCGCAGGACTCGCGCGGCGCCTCGCCGTACCTGACCGGGTTCGTCCAGCCGTACCTCGGGGAGCGCTCCCGACGGATCGTGGACGCTCTCGCCACCGCCGCCGACGGGCTCGCCAGCAGCCCGCTGGCGGTCGCGCTGGCCTGGGTCCGGGACCGGCCCGGGGTGGCGAGCGCCCTGGTCGGGGCCCGGACGGTGGCCCAGCTGCAGGCGGCACTGTCGGTGGAGGCGCTTACGCTTCCGGATGAGATCCGTGGTGCGCTGGACGACATCTCGTCGCCGGTGCACCACTACCCGGACCAGGGGTGGACCGAGCTGTGACCCC
>NZ_JBIVVI010001018.1:0-3384 GCF_044757675.1 Kitasatospora sp. NPDC091257 | reverse complement strand
CTGCTGATCCCGCACCCGTGGAGCCCGTACGTGGTCGCCGCCGTCTTCACCACCGAGGACGTCGACCACTGGGGGACGTGATCACCCGCGAATTCCATAGGTGGCCTCACCTGCCTGCCGGCCGGTGAGGCGTCGACCAGCGATCACGGTTCCCGGCGTGCACCGCTTCGGCGGCGGTACGTCGGGTCCGCGCGGTTGCTCGTCGAGCGCCGATCCCTAACACGGCTGCGGCCCCGGTGCTGGAACACCGGGGCCGCTCAGGGCCGTCCCGCTGAAAGGAAGCACGACCCGTGAAGGACATTGTTGCAGGCCAGATGGCCATGGACGAGGCCGAGTTCGCCGAGCTGGCGCTCGGTTTCGTCGGCGACTCGGAGTTCACCCGGCTGTTCACCGGGGTGCCCGGTGAGAGCGCGGTCGAGTGCGATGCCCGGATGGACGCGGCGGACGACATCCTGGCGGACCTGCGCCGGGAGGACCCGGTGCTGGCCGCTTACGCCGAGCGGCTGCTGCGCGTGGCGCCGGTGCCGCTGCGGCGTCCGGCCGTGATCCGCCGCACCGCGAGCGTCGAGCGGGTGGCGGCGTGAGCGGGCTTGGCGAGTTCCGCGCCGAGCGGCGCGAGGACCGTCGGGCCGAGCGGGCTGACGCCCGTGCGGACCTGCGGGAGGAGCGCGAGCAGAAGCGGCTGGACGCCGAGGCGGCCCGCCAGCGTCGCGAGGCCGACCAGCGCGATGCCGAGCAGGCCCGGGGGCGACGCCGTGCGGCGCGGGCCGCGCGCTTCGGCCGGGTGACCGGCTGGGTGGCGGCGAATCCGGCGCGGGCGTTCGTGCGGCTGGTGCAGGCATGCTCGATCGTGCCGGCGGTGGTCTCGCAGGTCGCCGCGCTCGACCACGCCAAGGTCGCGGTGCTGCTCGCGGTGCTGCTGGCCGCGATGCTGGAGGGCGGCGCGTGGGCGCTGGTCGCCATGGGCGCCCAGGCCGAGGGCGAGCGTTCCACCCACACCTACCGCCTCGGCGCCTGGGCGGCCGGGCTGGTCGCCGGGAGCATCAACTTCGCCCACGGCTGGACGCAGTACCCGCACCACCACTGGGTGGCGTTCGTGCTGGCCTTGTCCAGCATCGGCGCCGTCTGGCTGACCGACCTCCAGACCCACGGCGGCCGCGGCCCGACCACCGCCGAGAAGAAGCAGGCGAAGGAGCGCGCCGAACACGCCCGCCGCCGTGCCGATCACCACCCGAAGGTGCGGGCCGTCGCGGACCGCCTGCTTTCCGCCGCCGCCTACGGAGCGTTGTCGCCCGACGAAGCGTGGCGCGTCGCGTGGGAGTACGTCCACGGCGTCACCGTCCCCGGTCTGACCGCCGAGCTGCTCGCCCAGCGGCTGAACGCGAGGGCCCGAGTGGCGGAGCTGAGCGCGCTTCCGGCGCCGGCCGACCTGTGGCCGGGCATGCCCGACGACCCGTTCCCCGCCCTCACCCTCCCGCTGCCCTCCGGACCGTCCGACGGCGTCTACCTCGACACCGTTCCCGACGCTCTGCGGAACGCTTCCCCGATCACGACGGAAGCGCCCACCGCCCTTTACGGAAACGGGTCGGGCGTACCCGTACCGAAGCCCGAAGAGCCCGGCGACGGGTCCTCGACCGACGGCGGCGGGAACGCTTCCGCCCCGGCCGGGGAACGGCCCCTGGACCCGGTCGACCTCGCCCGGATCCGGGTCCTGGCCGCCGACCTCGCCGCCGCCGGCGAGGAGCTGTCGACCCGCAAGGTCCGCTCGCTGCTCGGCTGCCGCAACGAGACCGCCGTCCGCCTGCGCGCCGCCGTCGAGGCCGAGCGCGACCACTCCGACGAGGAGAACGCACAGTGACCATCACCGCGCCCACCATCGGGGTCCCCCAGCTCACCGCCGCCGGGGCCCTGCTGTCGATCCTCAGCGCCAACGCCACCCTGCCCGGGCCCCACGTGACGCTGCACATCGTCGTCCCCGGCGGCGACGACCGTCCCTCGCAGTGGGGCGTGGAACTGACGCTGGAGGACGACCCGGCCGGCTTCGAGCAGTGGCGCACGGCCCTGGGGATCGACCTCACCGCCGTCCGCAGCGACCACTGCGACCTGACCGCCTGGCTCATCACCCGCACCGTCCGCGCCGGGGTGCCCGTCACCCTGGTCGTCTACTTCGACCGGCCCGACCCGGACGACGAGGACGAGTAGCCGTGGCCGGGCCCCGGCTCTGGGCCCCGGAGGGCCGCCGGTTCGAGGGCATCCCCACCCACCCGTGAAGGATGGCCTTGGACGGCCTGCCCACCCGCCGACAGCTTCGCGCCCGCGGCCTGCGGCCCGGCGGGCAGGACGTCGCCGCGCAGATCATGTGGCGTTCCCGCCGCTCGACGTCGGGTGTGCGGGTCGCCTATCTCTACCGCGTCACCCTCGCCGCGCCTGTCCGCCCCATGACCGAGGGGCGACGCCGGGCGCTGGCCGCCGCGAGCGCCGCCCGCCGCACCTGCCCGCAGTGCGGGCGCGATGTCGGCTACGTGTCGCCCGCGCATCTGGGCACCTGCCCGCCCTGCGCTGACGGCATGCCCCTCGCGGCCTGACCCCACCCCCTGACCTGCTCCGCTGAACCTCAGCAAGGAGATCCCTGTCATGGCCCTGATCGAAATCCGGGTGGTCAGCTTCGGCTACCTCCACGGCGCCCCGCCCGCGTTCGCCCAGCTCGTGCTCGACCTCCGTGCGCACTTCCGCGACCCGCACGTCGACCCGGCCCTGCGCCACATGACCGCCGATGACCTGCCGGTGCGCCGGGCGGTGCTCGCCACCCCGGGCATCCGGGAGCTGATCACCGCCACCGCCCTGCTGGCCGACGCCTACGACGCCGGGCCCGCCGAGGCACCGCTGACCATCGCGGTCGGCTGCGCGGGTGGCCGGCACCGGGCCGCCACCGTCGCCATGGCCCTGACCAAGCGCCTCGGCAAGACCGGGACCGCCGTCCGACTCGCCCACCGCGACCTGGCCAAGCCGGTCGTCGAGCGCTGAAGGGGGAGTCCGATGCAGCTCTTCCGCCGTAGTCAGCAGCCGCAGTCCGGCCAGCAGCGCCGGGCCGCCGCCGTCCGTCGCGCGGACCGCGAGGGCCAGCGCCAGATCGACGCCCACCGCACCAGCCAGAGCACCACCGCCTGGCACACCGCGCCGGCGCCCCGCTCCTGGTGGCGCTCCTCCTGACCTCCCTCCGGTGGTGCACACCCCTCAACGCCCCGGGTGTGCACCACCTCTGACCTGGAGAAACGCACATGATCGGCGACCTGATCTGCCTGCTCCTGATCCTGGGGGACGCGGCGCTCGCCTGGTACGGCATCCGCCTGCTGGCCCGCCGCGAGGGGGAGAACCGATGACCAC
>NZ_JBIVVI010001017.1:0-3384 GCF_044757675.1 Kitasatospora sp. NPDC091257 | reverse complement strand
GCCCCGGCTCCGTCGCCCGCGCTCCCCGGGGGCGCGCCCCCGGGGAGCGCATCTCGGCCATGCGCCTCCGAGGTGCTCGCGTCCGCCCGCCCGAGCCGGAATGATCTCCGGCGGGCGGGCGTTGTTGCTCATGTGCGGTATGGCCGCGGGCCGGTGAAATTGCTGCCGTGGTTCCGGCCGCCGTCGTGTCGGCCCGCATAGGATGCGAGAGGTGCACCAGGCGGACGGGGCACGGGGCCGCGCCCGCGGTGGTGTGCCCACGAGGAGGTCCGCGGCAGTGACCAGTCAGGTCGATCAGTCAGAGGCAGTGGACGGCCCGGACGGCGACGAGGCCCGCGCCGGGAACGGTGACGCGCGCTCGGGTGCGGCCGCTCCCGCCGGACCGCCGGCCCCGGGCGGCCCTCCGGTGAAGCCGGGCAAGCCCATCCGCAGACTCGATCGGGTGATCATTCGCTTCGCCGGCGACTCCGGTGACGGCATGCAGCTGACCGGTGACCGGTTCACCTCGGAGACGGCGTCCTTCGGCAACGACCTGTCCACGCTGCCGAACTTCCCGGCCGAGATCCGGGCGCCCGCCGGCACCCTGCCGGGCGTCTCCTCCTTCCAACTGCACTTCGCGGACCACGACATCCTGACCCCGGGCGACGCCCCGAACGTGCTGGTCGCGATGAACCCGGCCGCGCTGAAGGCGAACCTGCCGGACCTGCCGCGCGGCGCCGAGATCATCGTCAACACTGACGAGTTCACCAAGCGCGCGCTGGCCAAGGTCGGTTACCCGGCGGACCCGCTGACCGACGGTTCGCTGGACGGCTTCCACCTGCACAAGGTGCCGCTGACCGCGCTGACCCTGGAGGCGCTCAAGGACAGCGGCCTGGCCCGCAAGGACGCGGAGCGGGCGAAGAACATGTTCGCCCTGGGCCTGCTGTCCTGGATGTACCACCGGCCCACGCACGGGACGGAGTCGTTCCTGCGCACCAAGTTCGCCAAGAAGCCGCAGATCGCCGAGGCGAACATCAGCGCCTTCCGGGCGGGCTGGAACTTCGGCGAGACCACGGAGTCCTTCGCGGTCTCCTACGAGGTGCCGCCGGCCAGGCTCCCGGCCGGGCGCTACCGCAACATCTCCGGCAACCTCGCGCTGTCCTACGGGCTGATCGCCGCCGCGAAGCGCTCCGGCCTGCCGCTGTACCTGGGGTCGTACCCGATCACCCCGGCCTCGGACGTGCTGCACGAGCTGAGCCGGCACAAGAACTTCGGGGTGCGCACCTTCCAGGCGGAGGACGAGATCGCCGGCGTCGGCGCCGCGCTCGGGGCCGCCTTCGGCGGGGCGCTCGGGGTGACCACCACCTCCGGGCCGGGGGTCGCGCTGAAGTCGGAGGCGATCGGCCTGGCCGTCTCGCTCGAACTGCCGCTGCTGATCGTGGACATCCAGCGCGGCGGCCCGTCCACCGGCCTGCCGACCAAGACCGAGCAGGCGGACCTGCTGCAGGCGATGTTCGGCCGCAACGGCGAGGCGCCGGTGCCGATCGTCGCCCCGGCCACGCCCGCGGAGTGCTTCGACGCGGCGCTGGAGGCGGCCCGGATCGCGGTCACCTACCGCACCCCGGTGTTCCTGCTCTCGGACGGCTACCTGGCCAACGGCTCGGAGCCCTGGCGGATCCCCGCCGTCGACGAACTGCCGGAGATCGACCCGCAGTTCGCCACCGGCCCGAACCGCGAGGACGGCGCCTTCTGGCCGTACCTGCGCGATCCGCGGACGCTGGCCAGGCCCTGGGCGGTGCCCGGCACGCCTGGCCTGGAGCACCGGATCGGCGGCATCGAGAAGCAGGACGGCACCGGCAACATCTCCTACGACCCGGCCAACCACGACTTCATGGTCCGCACCCGGCAGGCCAAGATCGACGGCATCACGGTGAAGCCGGTCGAGGTGGACGACCCGACCGGCGACGCCCGGGTGCTGGTGATCGGCTGGGGTTCGACCTACGGGCCGATCACCGCCGCGGTGCGCCGGGTGCGCGCGGACGGCGGCGAGGTCGCCCAGACGCACCTGCGCAACCTCAACCCGTTCCCGGCCAACCTGGGCTCGGTGCTGCGGAGTTACGAGAAGATCATCGTGCCCGAGATGAACCTGGGGCAGCTGGCCCTGCTGCTGCGGGCGAAGTACCTGGTGGACGCCGAGTCCTACAACCAGGTGCGCGGGCTGCCGTTCAAGGCCGCCCAGTTGGCGGACGTGCTGTGGGCCGCGATCGGCACCCTGGACGAGGAGGACCACCGATGAGCGAGCACGCCTTCCCGTCCCTGAAGCTGGTACCCAAGGCCGAAGGGCCGCAGAGCGCCCGGGACTTCAAGACCGACCAGGAGGTGCGCTGGTGCCCCGGCTGCGGGGACTACGCGATCCTGGCGGCGGTGCAGTCCTTCATGCCGGAGCTGGGCATCAAGCGCGAGAACACGGTGTTCGTCTCGGGCATCGGCTGCTCCTCGCGCTTCCCGTACTACATGAACACCTACGGGGTGCACTCGATCCACGGCCGGGCGCCGGCGATCGCGACCGGGCTGGCCACCGCGCGCCAGGACCTGAGCGTCTGGGTGGTGACGGGCGACGGCGACGCGCTGTCGATCGGCGGCAACCACCTGATCCACGCCCTGCGACGGAACGTCAATCTGAAGATCCTGCTGTTCAACAACCGTATCTACGGCCTCACCAAGGGCCAGTACTCGCCGACCAGCGAGGTCGGCAAGATCACCAAATCCACCCCGATGGGCTCGCTGGACGCGCCGTTCAACCCGCTGTCGCTGGCGATCGGCGCCGAGGCCACCTTCGTCGCGCGCACCATCGACTCGGACCGCCAGCACCTCCAGTCGGTGCTGCGGGCGGCCGCCGAGCACCGGGGCACGGCGCTGGTGGAGATCTACCAGAACTGCAACATCTTCAACGACGGCGCCTTCGAGGTGCTGAAGGACCCCGGCAGCCGGGACGAGGCACTGATCCGGCTGGAGCACGGGCGGCCCGTCCGCTTCGGCGCGGACCTGGCGAACGGCGTCTTCCGGGGGCCGGACGGCGAGCTGTTCACCGCCCCGGTCACGGCGGAGAACGAGGCGGACGTCCTGGTCCACGACGCGCACGCGGCCGGCCCCGCCGCCGCCTTCGCGCTCTCCCGGATCGCCGACGCGGACACCCTGCACCACACCCCGATCGGCGTGCTGCGCAGCGTCGAACGGCCGGTCTACGACGAGCTGATGGCGGACCAGCTGGCCACCGCCGCCACCCAGCGTGGCGAGGGCGACCTGACCGCGCTGCTCGCCGGCAACGACACCTGGACGGTGGACTGACCGCCCCGCCGTCCGGTCCGAGCGAGCGGCGCCCCCTGTCCCGGCCGGGACAGGGGG
>NZ_JBIVVI010001016.1:0-3388 GCF_044757675.1 Kitasatospora sp. NPDC091257 | reverse complement strand
GGGGTCGGGCGCGTGCAGCACCTGCGCCCGCCCCTCGGGGTCCACCCGGATCGGCGGCACGTGGCCGTACTGCAGCAGTTCCATCGCCCCCGGCGTACGGAACTCCGCGAACAGTGCCGTGGTGAACTCCCCGTCCGGCACGTGCCGTTCGACGCTGGCCTCGATCCGCGCCGCGACGCCCCGCAGCCCGGTCTCGTCGTACGCCGCCTCGCGGAACGCGCCCAGCACCACGGCCGCGGTCTGCACCGCCGCCAGCCCCTTGCCCCGGACGTCCCCGACCGCGACCCGGGTGCCGTGCGGCGTCTCCAGCACCGAGTACAGGTCGCCGCCGATCCGTGAGGCGTCCGCCGCCGACACGTACCGCACCGCGAGCCGCAGCGGTCCGACGGTCGGCCCGGGCAGCTGGAGCAGCGCCCGCTGAGCGGCCTCGGCGACGGAGCTGACGGCCGCGAAGGCCGCCGCGCGCCGCATCCGGATCTTGGCGACCCAGGCCGAGAACAGCGTCAGGACGACGTAGCTGACCATCGCCCCGTACAGGAAGCGGGCGTCGTTGATGTTGTCGACCTCGTCGTAGTGGCTGAGCCCGAACACCGTGACCAGCCCGAGCGCGCAGACCAGGAGCAGCTCGCCGGGTTTCAGGGTCAGCGCCGCGACGGTCGGCACCACGGTCATCAGCGGGGCCAGGTAGCGGTCCTTGCCGGAGAGGAAGTCCGCGAGCCCGACCAGCAGGACGGCGATCAGCGCCGGCGTGGCGCGCCGCCAGAACGGGACGTCCTGGAGGTCGGCGGCGAGCAGGGCGCCGCGCTGCCGGTCCGGCGGCAGTCCGGCTGCCGTGGGGGCCGAGGGAGACTGGGCGCGGCGGAGCGGAAACACATATCGAACATAAGGGACGATCACGGAGGAGGCCCGACCGGCCCGGCTCCCCGCGCTGCGGAGCATTCCGCCCCACCACCTCCGGGAATACCCTAGAGGGGTATGGTGTTGTCGCAAGAGTCGTTGCCAGCGCCGCGTCCCGGACGAACACCCGGGCCGCCCGGACCTCCCGGAGGCCTCCGATGTCCACCACCATCACCTACACCGTGTCCGGCATGAGCTGCGGCCACTGCGAGAAGGCGATCAGCGAGGAGGTCTCCGCGCTGGCCGGGGTCACCGGGGTCGCCGCCGACTCCACGGCCGGTACCGTGACGATCTCCTCCGCCGCCCCGTTGGACGACGAGCAGGTGCGCGCCGCGATCGACGAGGTCGGCTACGAGCTGGTCGGCCGCAGCGCCTGACCCACCCGGCACGGTGGGGGCCGCCGCGGCGCCCCCGCCGGCCGCCCGACCGAGGAGCTGATCCGCATGAGCACGTCCACCCCGGACCTCGGGGCCCGGGACCGGGTCGAGCTGTCGATCGGCGGGATGACCTGCGCCTCCTGCGCCGCCCGGATCGAGAAGAAGCTCAACCGGATGGACGGCGTCGAGGCCACCGTCAACTTCGCCACCGAGAAGGCCCGGGTCGACTTCGGCCCCGGCACCACGGTCGAGGAGCTGATCGCCACCGTCGAGCGCACCGGCTACACCGCCGAGGTCCCCCCGCCGCCGGCGCCCGCCGCCCCCGAGCCCGAGCGGACCGCTCCGACCGGACGCCCCGACACCCTGCGGGACCGGCTGCTGATCAGCACCGTCCTCAGCGTCCCGGTGGTCCTGCTGTCGATGGTGCCGGCCCTCCAGTTCGACAACTGGCAGTGGCTGGCCTTCGCGCTCACCGGCCCGGTCGTGGTCTACGGCGGCCTGCCCTTCCACCGCGCCGCCTGGACCAACCTGCGGCACGGCGCCGCCACCATGGACACCCTGGTCTCGCTCGGCACCCTGGCCGCCTTCGGCTGGTCCTGCTGGGCCCTGTTCCTGGGCCACGCCGGCATGCCCGGGATGCACCACGACTTCTCGCTGTCCGTCGGCGACACCGACGCCTCCGCCACGCTCTACCTGGAGACCGCCGCCGCCGTCACCGTGCTGATCCTGCTCGGCCGCCACCTGGAGGCCCGCTCCAAGCGCCGGGCCGGCGCCGCGCTGCACGCCCTGCTCGACCTCGGCGCCAAGGACGTCGCCGTCCTGCGGGCGGGCCGGGAGGTACGGCTGCCGGTGGACCGGCTGACGGTCGGCACCCGCTTCGTGGTCCGCCCCGGCGAGAAGATCGCCACCGACGGCGTGGTGGTCGAGGGCGCCTCGGCCGTGGACGCCTCGATGCTCACCGGCGAGTCCGTCCCGGTCGAGGTCACCGTCGGCGACGCCGTCACCGGCGCCACCGTCAACGCGGGCGGGCGCCTGGTGGTCGAGGCCACCCGGGTCGGCGCCGACACCCGGCTGTCCCGGATGGCCCGGCTGGTCGAGGAGGCCCAGAACGGCAAGGCCGCCGCCCAGCGGCTGGCCGACCGGATCTCCGCCGTCTTCGTCCCGGTCGTCATCCTGATCGCCCTGACCACCCTGGTGGTCTGGCTGCTGGCCACCGACAGCCCCACCGAGGCCTTCACCGCCGCCGTCGCCGTGCTGATCATCGCCTGCCCGTGCGCCCTGGGCCTGGCCACCCCGACCGCGCTCATGGTCGGCACCGGCCGCGGCGCCCAGCTCGGCATCCTGATCAAGGGCCCCGAGGTGCTGGAGACCACCCGCAAGGTCGACACCGTCGTCCTCGACAAGACCGGCACCGTCACCGCCGGCCGGATGGCCCTGGTCGCCGTGCACACCGCCGAGGGCGTGGACCGGGCCGAGGCGCTGCGACTGGCCGGCGCCGTCGAGCACGCCTCCGAGCACCCGATCGCCCGGGCGGTCGCCGAGGCCGCCACCGAGGCCGGCGAACTGCCCGCCGTCACGGACTTCCGCAACGTGCCCGGACGGGGCGTGGAGGGCGTCGTGGCGGGCCGCACGGTGGTCGCCGGGCGTGAGGCCCTGCTGGCCGACCGTGCACAGCACCTGCCGCCCTCCCTGGCCCGCGCCAAGTCCGCCGCCGAGGCGGCCGGCCGCACCGCGATCGCGGTCGGCTGGGACGGCGAGGCGCGGGCCGTGCTGGAGGTCGCCGACGCGGTCAAACCGACCAGCGCCGAGGCGATCGGCAAGCTGCGCGCACTGGGCCTGACCCCGGTGCTGCTGACCGGCGACAACCGGCTGGTCGCCGAGGCCGTGGCGGCCGAGGTCGGCATCGCTCCGGAGCACGTGATCGCCGAGGTGCTCCCCGAGGACAAGGTCTCCACCGTCAAGCGGCTGCAGGCCGAGGGCAGGGTCGTGGCGATGGTCGGCGACGGCGTCAACGACGCCGCCGCGCTCGCCCAGGCCGACCTGGGCCTGGCGATGGGCACCGGCACCGACGCCGCCATCGAGGCCGGCGACCTCACCCTGGTCCGCGGCGACCT
>NZ_JBIVVI010001015.1:0-3389 GCF_044757675.1 Kitasatospora sp. NPDC091257 | reverse complement strand
CTCTCCCCCGTAGGAGGGCGACAGCCGCCTGCCGACCGGTCCCGGCAGGCCCAGGACCCGGTCGCCGCGCCAGAGCTCGCCGGAGTACGGGGGGAGCTTGGCGAGCGACTCGGAGATCAGTTCCGCGTGTGCGATCAGCTCCCGCTCGATCTGCGGGAGCCGCTCCTTCACGGCGCTCTTCAGGGCCTTCCAGTCGTCGGCGGTGCGGTTGCGGGGCAGCTTGGTGAGCAGTGGTGCGAGCACCTGGTCGTGCTTGAGGATCGACGGCAGGCGGGCCGGGTCCGGTGTGCGCAGCAGCCCCGTGATCTGGACCTCCAGGGCCCGCTGCCGGGTGAGCGGACCGAACCTCAGGGCCACGTTGATCAGCGCGTAGGCGGGGCCGGTGTAGACGGCCAGCGCGTCGAAGTGCGCGGGGGTCAGCCGGTCGAGCACCTCCCGCGCGCTCAGCGGGTTGCGGCCCAGCCACTCGGCCACGACCCGCGAGGCCCGGGTCGGGTCGTTCGCGGCCACCGTGAACCCGTCGCGGTTGCGCTGCGCGTTCTCCACCACGTCGTCCCGCCAGCCGCCGTCGGCGCGCGGCTTGTGGAGCAGGTCGTGGTAGGCCGCCTCGTGGGGCAGCATGCCGTTCTCGCCCAGCAGCGCGCGCACCTGCTGCTGCGGGATGCCCGGGATGTGCTGGTACAGCGTCGAGACGTCGTCCAGCGCGTTCGGCGGGAGCGGGGGCAGTTCGTCCAGCAGCTGCGCGCCCTTGAGGATCTCGTACAGCGAGTGGTCGCCCAGCGGCAGCATCCAGCCGGTGAGGGCCAGCAGCATGTCCTGCGGTGCGCTGTCCACGACCTTGAGCAGTCGGAAGGCGTTCAGCATCTTCGCCGTGGTGGCCGAGATGCCGGTGCTGAGCGGCATGCCCTTGTCGCGGTGGGCCTCGCCGTACCAGGCGGACTTCTCGTTGAGCATGTAGTGCGCCCGGCCGGGCTTCCACGTCAGCGCCTCCCCGTCGCCGACGCCCTGCTGGTACGCCAGTTCCCGGGGGCTCAGCGGCATGCCGCGGTCCTGGAGGCCCTGCGCCGTCAGGTCGTTCGGCGGCACCGGCTCACGGGCCTGGCGGGCCTTCAGGCTGGCCAGGTACTCGGCACCGGCCTTGAGCGGTTCCGCGCCCTGCTTGATGACGGTGCCGGTGCCGAAGTGGTCCTTGGCGAACATGGTGTTGAGGCCGGGCAGGATCTCCAGCACGGAGCGGGTCCCGCTCCGGAGGAAGTCCTGCTGGGCCGCCAGCTCGCGCAGGTCCAGCCCCATCGCCTCGGCCGTCGCCGTGGGGTCGGGGGACTCCAGCATCCGCTGGAGCACCTGCTTGAGGCCGAACGGGGAGTCCTTGACGTAGGCCGCGTTGTAGAACGCGGTCAGCAGTTCCCGGGTGTTGCCGGTCCGCATCATGGTGCGGAACTCCGCCAGGCCGAGCTGCTCGCCGACCTGGCCGGCGGAGCCCTCCTCCGGCTTCCTGTCGGTGTTGAGGAAGACCTGGTAGAGCTCCCCCTCCGGGGTCTCGGGGTGGGCGGCCCGCAGGGCGTCGTAGAGCCGCTGAACGGCGTTGCGGGCCGCGGCCTGCGCCTGGGGGTGCGCGAAGGCGTAGGCACCCAGCCGCGCCTCGAACTCCTCGGCGCGCCGCCGGTGTTCCGGGGTCGCGTGGAGCGCCTGCTTGGGGACGCCGAGGGGCTGGAGGTCCCGCTGGTCGACGACCGGGTGCTGCGCCGTGGCCTCGGCGAGCGGCTGCGGGTCGTGCAGCTGCGGGCCGTGGACCTCGACGACCTCCACGACCGGCCCGTGGGCCGGCGGCGGGGCGTGCTCCGGCGGCGGGGCGTGGACGCCCGCCCCGTTGTCGACGGTCGGGGTGTGCGCCCCGGCGCCCTCCACCGGCAGCCTCAGGTGGAGCCACTGCCCGCCCGCCTCCAGCCGGGGCCGGCCCGAGGCGTCCCAGCCGACCCGCGAGCCGACCACCAGGTGGGTGCGGCCCTGGTCCTGGACCACCCAGAGCTTGCCGTTCCCGACGTACGCCTGCAGCTCCACCCCGGGAAGCCGCTCGCGCAGGGACCGCAGCACCTGGGTGACGTACTCCTGGGCGTCGCAGGCGACGAACCGCAGCGGGCGGCCGTCCCACTCACCGGTGGCGTGGAGCTCCGCCAGCGACTGGGCCAGGTCGTCCGGGTGCAGGGGCCAGCCGTTCCAGCCCGGCGCTCCGTTCTCCGTGACGGCGTGGTAGGCGATGGTGAAGTAGCGCGGGTCCTCCTCGATCGACCGTACGCTCCGCTCCAGGTTCTCGTGCGTGGCCTGGTCGGCGAGCGGGTCCCGCAGGACGCGGACGCCGCCCTCGTGGTGCGGGGTCAGGGAGCGTGCCACCTGGATCCCGACCGGGCGCCGCGACAGCGCCTCGCCGTCCGGGTGGTCGGGCGTGAACTGCGTCCAGTGGTCCGCGGGCGACACCCCGGCCGTGGTGTCGGCGTGCGGGATCTCCAGCTCGACCGGCATCAGCCCGGACAGCGACCGCTCGTTGCCGGGGTCCTGACCGGCCGGGTCGCCGCCCTTGTGGAGGGTCACTTCGAGCTGGACGTAGCCCGTGTAACGGGCCATCGGGGTGTTCGCCTTGGCGTTGGCCACGTTCCGGCCGCCAGCGTCGGTGACGGTGCCCAGCCGCTGCCGGTAGGCGCCGCCGACCAGCAGCGAGCCGGTGCCCTCGACCAGGGCGCCGAGGTCGCCCTGGACGCCGACCTGGCCCCGGAGGTTCCACTGCCGGCCGGTCAGCTGCGTGCTCCGGTTGCCGCCGCCCGACTCGTTCGCCGGGCTCAGCGCGGCCCTGGCGCTGTCCCCGTGGTACTCCAACTGGACGAGGGAGGCTTTGACCGCCACCTGGACGTCGTCGACGAACCAGCGCCGGCTCACGGACGGGGTGCCGATCGCCCGCTGCGGGCCGACCGCCCCGCCGGTGCCCTGGTGGGCTCCGACCGCAGGGGTCAGCAGGGCGGAGAGCTGGGCGTGGCTCAGCCCGGCGGAGACCACGGGCTCCAGCCGCTTCCAGGGTCCCTCGCCGAAGAAGCGCGGGCCCTCGGTCCGCAGGAGGCCCCGCAGGCCCGCGGTGTCGCCGACCCATCGCAGCACGTCGCCCGGGCGCAGGCCGGAGGTGAAGATCTCGGCGGGCGGCACCCGCAGCTCCTGCGGCAGGACGGGCCCGCGGCGCCGTCCCGGCACGGTGGCGGCGGGAGTGGAGCGGTTGGGCTCGGTCAGCACGTCGGCGTGGACGACGGTCTCCGCGACCGTACGGCGCAGCCGCCACTGCGGGACGACGGCGTTGCCGGCCTCGGCCAGGCGGTGGACGACCCCGGGCATCCCGGACCGAGGGG
>NZ_JBIVVI010001014.1:0-3391 GCF_044757675.1 Kitasatospora sp. NPDC091257 | reverse complement strand
ACCAGACCATGACTCCACTCCAGACGAGTAGTAGTGTAGTGAGTTGAGTTGTGTCGTGTTCCGTTCTGATAACCTCTGCACGTGACTTTCAGCCAGACCCTCGCCTGCGCCCCGGCCCGCCCCGACCTCTCCGCACCGCCGATGGGGACCCTCAGCCCACCCGTCCCGCTGGGCGCGCTCGCCGAGGTACTGGCCCGCTACCGGACAGGACGGCTGCTGACCGCCGAACCGGTCGCCGAGGGCCTGCTGAACCGGGGGTACCTGGTCACCACCGAGGCCGGTCCGTACTTCCTGAAGTGCTACGTCGACTCCGCCACCGCCAGCCGCCCGAAGATCGTCGCCCACCACCGCGCGATGGCCGCGCTGAACGCCCTCGGACTGCCCGTCGCGCCCCCGCTGGCCTGCGCCGAACGGTCCGGCACGGTGGCCTCGTGGGGCGGCCGGCTGTTCGCGCTGTTCCCCTGGGTCGAGGGCCGGCACCGGCACGGCGGCGAGCTCGAACCGTCGCAGTGCGACGCGCTCGGCACGCTGCTCGGCCGACTGCACGGCGCACTCGACGATGTCTGCGCCCCCCTCGAACAACCCGCCGGATACCGGAGCGCCGACGCCGTCGACAGCGCCGCCCTCGCCCACGACCTGCGACGCCGCGCCCGCGAGCAGCACCCCGCCGGGGAGCTGGACGCCCTGGTGGTGGAACGGCTCACGGAACGGCTGGAACTGCTCGCCGAGCACGCCCACCGCCGCCCCGCCCCGGCGGCCGCGCCCCCCACCGGCTGGACCCACGGCGACTTCCACGGCCTCAACCTGCTGTACGACGACGGCCCGCGGGGCGGCCGGGTGACGGCCGTCTTGGACTGGGACAAGCTCGGCCCGCAGCCACGCGCCGAGGAGGCGGTCCGGGCCGCCACGCTGCTCTTCAACGACCGCTCGTCCGGCGTCCTCGACCTGGTCCGGGTCCGCCGCTACTCACAGGCCTACCGGGCCTCCGGCGCCGCCACCGCCGAGCACCTGGCCGCCGCCGTCCACCGGGTCTGGTGGGAGCGGCTGAACGACTTCTGGATGCTGCAGTGGCGCTACCAGCGGGCCGACCACCGGGCCGACCCGCTCTACCCCGCCTCCGCCGGGCAGCTGGCGTGGTGGTGCCAGGAGTACGAACAGGTCCTGGACGCCTTCGCCAACTGACCGCGTCCACCGGCCGGTCCGGCCGACCCGCGAGGTCGGCAGGACCGGCCGAGGCGGGTCAGCCGGTCGGCCGGTCAGCCGGTCCCGGGCTGCGCGGGCAGCGAGGCCGGCGGCGTCACCGGCGGGATCGTCTTGGTCGGCAGCGGGTTCGGCGGCGGCGTGTTGCCGCCCCCGCCCGGCGTCGAGCCACCGGTCGAGGACGCCGTCGACGCGGACGTCTGCGTGTGGCTCGCGCTCCCGGTCGGTGTCGGGGTCGGCGTGTTGTGCTTGCCCCAACCCGGCGACGGCGACATGTTGTTGCCGCTGTTCCCGGTGGTGTTCCCGGCGGTGTTGGGGTCGGTCGGCTGCTGCGGCTTCTTGCTGCCGGAGCCCGAGGCGGGCGGGGGCGTCAGACCGCTCTGGACCGGCACGGGCGTGTCGCTGCTGGTGACCGCCGGGGGCTGCGTCGGGGACACCGTGGGGTCGACCGTGTCGTTGCCGCTGAGCGCGAAGGCGATGCCCGCGCTGGCCGCGACCAGCACGGCGATCGCACCGGCCACCCAGGCCCACGGCCCGCGCCGCCGGCCGCCGCCGTCCTCCTCGCCAGGGCCGTCGCCGTACGGGCCGCCGGCCGCCGGGTAGGGCGACGAGGGGGTGTGCGGGCCGCCCGTCGGGTACGGCAGCACGGAGGTCTGGTCGCCCGGGCGCACCGCGCCGAAGGCCGCGGTGGCCGCGGCCTGGTCCGGCCGGAGCACCTGGGTCGCGCCGGTGTCGCCCGCGGTCGCGCCGACCCAGCCGGCCCCGCCCGCGCCGTGCATCTCGCGCAGCGCGTGCTGCACGTGGGCGCGGAACTCGTCGGCGTCCTGGAAGCGGTCGTCCGGGTTCTTGGCGAGCGAGCGCAGCACCAGCGGGTCGAGCCCGGTCGGCACCCGGCCGTTGGCCTGCGAGGGCGGCAGCGGCGGGTCCTGGACGTGCTGGTAGACCACCGACAGCGGGGTGTCACCGGTGAACGGCGGGCGCAGCGTGAGCAGTTCGTAGAGCATGCAGCCGGCCGCGTACAGGTCCGAGCGGTGGTCGACCGGCTTGCCGAGCGCCTGCTCGGGCGAGAGGTACTGCGGGGTGCCCATGACCATGCCGGTCTGGGTCATCGTGGTCGCCCCGCCGGTGAGCGCCCGGGCGATGCCGAAGTCCATCACCTTGACCGCGCCGGCGTTGGTGATGCTCACGTTGGCGGGCTTGATGTCACGGTGGACGATGCCGTTGCGGTGGCTGTAGGCGAGCGCCTCCAGCACCCCGGCGATGATGATCAGCGCCTGGTCGACCGGCGGCGCCTCCTCGTCCGCCAGCAGCTCGCGGACGGTGCGGCCCTCGACCAGCTCCATCACGATGTACGGCGTGGACTCGTCCCCGACGTACTCCTCGCCGGTGTCGTAGACCGCGACGATCGAGTGGTGGTTGAGCGCGGCGACGGCGTGTGCCTCGCGGGTGAAGCGCAGCCGGGCGACGTCGTCCTGGGCCAGCTCGCCGCGCAGCAGCTTGACCGCGACGGTGCGGCCGAGCCGCACGTCCTCGGCGGCGAACACCTCGGCCATGCCGCCACGGCCGAGCCGGTAGGTCAGCCGGTAGCGGCCGTCGCCGACGGTGCTCAGCGGCACGGCGGTGCCGCGGCCCGGGGTCTGCGGACCGCCGAACGGCGGCAGCGCCGAGGTCTGGGCCTCGCTGCCGGGCTCGGGGATCCTCGGGGTCCCGCCGGTCCGGCCGACCGCTCGGACACCCGCGTCGTCGTCCGGCTGCTGCGTCTGTGCCATCGCTCCTCGCCCCGGGCGTTCGCTCGGATCGCGCTGCCCTGTCGCTTACGTATCCCCGAACGCTACCGCTTCCGGCGGACGGACGCGGCACCCCCGAACCGGCCGGAATCCGTCAGAGCAGGCCATTCCGGTCGGCGGGGAGGTCGACGACCAGCACGTTGGCGGGACGCTCCCCGTGGCTGTACTTGCCGCCGGTCTTCACGTCCGCCTTGTTGACCACGATGGCGATGATGATGCCCGCGAGCACCAGCACGCCGACGATGATCCCGATCACGACCACGGCCGTCGAGCAGCCGCCGCCGGTGGGCGCCTTGGGCTGCTGGTACGGCGGCATCGGCTGCGGCGGCGGGGTGTGCGCCTGCGGCGCCCCCTGCTGCAGGAACTGCGGGTGCGGGGTGTGCGGGGCCTGCGGACGCGGGGGC
>NZ_JBIVVI010001013.1:0-3395 GCF_044757675.1 Kitasatospora sp. NPDC091257 | reverse complement strand
GTCGAAGGTGAGGCCGAGCCGCATCAGCGGGGCCACCGCGACCCGGCCGTCCCGCACCACGGGCCGGTCGAGCACCCGGCCGGCGTTCAGCGTCACCGCGGTGCCGCCGCTGGCGTGGAAGCCGTCCACCGGGCGGTGCCCGAGCGAGCTGACCGCGACGGTGCCGAGGACGCCGGGGCGGCGCCGGGGGCTGCGCAGCGCGGCGGCGAAGGCCAGCCGGCCGAGCGGGACCGGCAGCCGGCCCAGCATCCGCACGCCGCGGAACTCCGGGAGGTCGGCGGCGGCGATGTCCCGGTAGCGGTCGATCCGCGCCTGGATGGCGGGCAGGTCGGCGCTCTCCAGGCCCGGCAGCAGTGCGGAGAGCACGGTGCGCTCGCCGTCCACCGGGCGGTCGAGGGCGAGCTTGGCGGTGACGCCGGTGAAGCGGACCGTCCGGGGGCCCCGCAGGCCGGGCCAGCCCGGGGCCAGGACGGCGTTGGCCTCGGGGTGGCGGTCCAGCACGCGTCCGGTGGCGTGCAGCAGGTAGGCGACCACCGAGTAGCGGCTCCCGGCCGCCCCGGCCTCGGCGCGGTGGCGCTGGACGCGGGTCATGTCGACCTCGGTGTCCAGGTGCACCGGGCGCTGCCGGGCGGCGTGCTCCAGGAAGTAGAGGGTGTGCCGCCGGCGGCGCTCGGGGTGCGGGCGGGCGGCGGTCACCGGTCGACCGCCAGCCGGTAGATCTCCTCCAGGCTGCGGGCCTCCATCACCCGTGCGACCGGCAGCGGCCGGCCGGTGCTCCGCTCCAGCGCGGTGACCAGCTTGAGCAGGTAGAGGGAGTCCCACTCGGGGATCCGGTCGAGGTCGGCGGCGATGTCCCCGTCCGCCAGCGGGATGCCCAGTTCCTCGCGGACCAGGCGGGCGAACTCGTCGACGGTCTGCATCATGCGTCCAATCGGTGACGGAGTGTCACATCTTCTCCAGGGCGAAGCCCGCCTTGATCCACTTGCTGGACTCCACGGCCACCGCGAGGGCCTTCTCGCCGCGGGACATCCGCCCCAGCAGCCGCTCCAGTTGGAGGAAGGGCAGCGCGTTGCCGTTGTTGCCGGTGTCCGCGACGCAGGACACCTCGGTGGCACCGGGCACGTCGAGCTGCTCGTGGATGCGGCGGGTCATCCGGCCGGAGAGCTGCGGGGGCAGCAGGTAGTCGAGCTCCTCGGCGGACCAGTCCAGGTCGTCGAGCAGCTCCCAGAGGATCTCCACCGCCATCACCGGGACGAACTCCTCGATGGCCTTGTAGTCCTCCCGGACGGCCTGCCGGTCGTCGTACCGGTCGGCCAGGCCGAACCAGTCGATGACCTGGCCGGGTTCCCGGCCGAGGCCGGTGAACCGGTTGAGCACCCGGCGCAGCGCCACCGCCTCGCCCCGGGGCTCGGCGGTGAGCACCGCGGCGCCGGCGCCGTCGCCGAAGAGCACGTAGTTGACCAGGTCGCTCGGCGCGGCGCCGGCCAGGTCCCGGCCGAGGTCGAGGTGCTTGCTGCAGACGTCGCCGCCGATCACCAGGCCGGCCCGGTGGCCCTCGCCGGCGATCAGGGTCCGGCCGAGCCCGAGCGCCTGGACGGCACCGGCGCAGCCGGACTGGAGCTGGTACGTGGGCACCTGGTCCAGGCCGAGCTGGTCGGCGATGTGGTTGACGGTGGCGGGCATCAGGTGGTCCGGGGTCGCGGTGCCGAGCACCACGAAACCGATCTCCGCCGGGTCGATCCCGGCGGCGGCGACGGCCCGGGCGCCGGCCTGGGCGCACAGGTCGGCGAGCGACCAGCGCACCGTGCCGGTGGCGAGGTCGCGGGCGAAGTGGCGGGTGCGGGTGCCGATGAAGAGGTCGATCCACTCCTCGTTGACCCCCAGCACCTTGGCGAGCGCGGCGTTGTCCACCGGGTCGCCGGGCAGGGCGGTCCCGACCGAGGCGAGGTACGCCTGGACGGGATCGCGCTCGGGTGGCGGCTGCATGGTGTGCGGTCCTTTCTGCGGGACGGGTTCAGGCGGCGGCGGTGTGCCGTTCGCCCAGGAAGCCGATGAGGTCGCCGACCGAGGACAGCCGGGGCAACAGGTCCTCCACGCTCAGCGGTTCGAGGCCGGTCAGCCGCTCCTCGATGCGCTTCTTGAGCTCCATGACCATCACCGAGTCGAAGCCGAGGTCCTCGAAGAGCCGTGCGTGCGGGGTGATCTCCTCGGGCGCGTAGCTGCCCACCTGCGCCACGGCGGCCAGGACGGCGCCGGCCACCGGGTCCGGGGCCCGGAGGCCCGGGTCGGACCCGGCCGGCCGCGGGTCGGCGGCGGACGGGACGGTCGCGGACGGGTCGAGCGCGGACGGAGCGGACGTGGACCGAACGGGCGGGCGGGCCCAGAACCGGCGGTCGTCGGCGAAGGCGTACGGGGCCAGCCGGTGCGCCCTGCGGTCCTCCTCGGCGTACACCGCGTGCCAGTCCGGGTCGGCCCCGCCGCGGAACAGCTCGGCGACGGCCTCGGCCAGCTCCCGCCCGCCGGCCTGCTCGCCCGGCACCGGCAGGACGCCGCGCGGGCCCGCCCCGGCGGGGGCACCGCCCAGCCGGCGGGCCATCGGGACGAGCACCGGCCGCGGGCCGACCTCCAGCAGGTGGGTCGGCGCGTCCGCGAGCAACTGCCGTGCGGCGTCCGCGAACAGCACCGGGGCGCCGATGTGCTCGACCCAGTAGGCCGCGTCCATCGGCTCGGCCTCCAGCAGTCTGCCGCGCAGCGTGGAGTACACCGGCAGGGCCGGGACGCTCCCGCCGGCCTCCTCCGCGATCGCGGCGAAGCGTTCCAGCACGGGCTCCATCAGCGGCGAGTGGAAGGCGTGCGAGACCTCCAGGCGGCGCGAGCGCACCCCGGCGCGGGTCAGCTCCTCCTCGATCCGGGCCAGCGCCGCGAGGTCTCCGGAGAGCACGGTGGCCGTGGGCCCGTTGACGGCGGCGATCCCGATCAGCGGTTCGCCGGCGATCCGCTCGGCCAGCACGGCGGCCTCCGCGCGCACCGCCAGCATCCCGCCGCCGGCGGGGAGTTCCTGCATCAGCCGGCCGCGCGCGGAGACCAGCCGGGCCGCCTGCTCCAGCGGCAGCGCGTCGGCGAGCACCGCGGCCGCGTACTCGCCGATGCTGTGGCCGAGCAGCATCCCGGGGCGCACCCCGAGTTCGGTCAGGGTGGCGGCCAGCGCGTAGCCGACCGCGAACAGGGCCGGCTGCGCCCAGCCGGTGCGGTGGACGGCGGGGTCCGCGGCGAGCAGCAGGTCGCGCACCGAGCCCTCGGTGTGCGGCCGGAGCGCCTCGTCCGCCCGGTCGAGGTGGCGGCGGAACAGCGGGGCGTCGCGGTAGAGGCCGGCCGCCATGCCCGGGTACTGCGAG
>NZ_JBIVVI010001012.1:0-3395 GCF_044757675.1 Kitasatospora sp. NPDC091257 | reverse complement strand
GGCAGCTGTGGTGTTCGGTGGGGGAGGTCGACATGGCGGCAGTGAACGTTCCGGGACCTGAACCGGACGGGGAGGAAGCTCCCGCGTACCAGGGCGGGAAGCGCAACCCTGCGTTCCAGTCGAGCGTGTGGGAGTACGCGGCAAGCTCGTTTCGAGTGGTGGCGGGGCTGCAACCGCCCCTGGCGGCGCTCGCGGCCCGGTTGCGACTGACCGTCGAACGAGGCTGGGAAGACCTCGGCTACGTGCACGTTGCCATGTTCCGCATCGGGAAGACGGACTTCGCGCTGAGCGAGTTGGAAGGAGCGACCGTCCCGTACACGGTCGTCGGGGTGAGCCGCTCGGTGGACGATGTGGACGCGGTGCTCGACATCCTGCTCAACGCCCTTGGCATCGGCCGCGAGGCGCTGGCCTTCCGCGGCACCGTGGAGACCGGCTTCGAGAACTGCAACGGCCGGCCCGGGTAGGGCCGACGACCGAGCCCACCGCTCACGCGGGTTCGGATCCGAGCGATCCCGCCCTGAACGTCCACGCCGGCCAAGTCCTCACCGAGCGCATCGACCGCGACAACGTCGACACCTTCGTCCTGGCCTGCGACGAACACGACGCCGAGCCCTACCGCCGGACCGACGACGGCAGCCCACTCAAAGCCGTATGAACCCCCGAAGGATCAACGCTAGTACTGGAAGAGTACTTCCGGATTGTTCGGCGAGGGGCCGTCCAGCAGCGGACTGTGGATCCCCTTCAGCGTCCGGTCGAAGAACGCTGTCACGTACTCGCGGGTGATCACCACCCCGCGTTCCGGGGAGAGGGGCCCCGGCGCCGGGAACCCGGCCTCGTCCAGGAGCAGGTCCAGGTCGGTGAAGCTGGTGTGGTCGGCGCCGGCGACCGTCAGCCACTTCTTGTAGCCGCCGAGGGCGGCCCAGGCCTGCCCCCACGTGGTGTCGTGGCTGCTGGGCAAGTGGTTGGCGGCCGCACCCAGCATGAGGAGCGGCCGGTCGATCTGGCCGGGCATCGGGGCCGGGTGGAAGCTGCCGTCCATGTTCACCCCGGCCCGTACTCGCGGGTCGGCGATCATCGTGGCGGCGGCCGCCGCTCCGCCGATGGAGTGTCCGGCCATGCCGATCTCGTGCTTGTCGATGAGGTGTGCCAGGGGCCACGCGGTATTGCCATGCGTCAACTGGTCGATCACGAAGGACACGTCCAGCGCGCGGCTGGCGGCGACGGAGTCGAAGTCGAGCGCCGGGTTGTGGCAGATCGCGCACGTCGGCGTCCGGCCGTTCGCCAGCGTCTCGCCGCTGTCCTCGTAGGTGTGGCCGACGAGCGCGACGACGTAGCCGTGACTGGCCAGGTCGGTCGCGAGCGAGGTGAGCGTCATGCGCTGGTCCTCGAACCCGGGTGAGAGGACCACCAGCGGATACTTGCCGCGCTGCGGCCACGCGCCGTCGAAGGCGTGAGTGGTGACGCCGGAAAGGTTCTGTGCGGTGACGCCGGAGCTCGCCGGCATCCCCCGGAACTGGATGGCTCCGGCTGCCTCGGCGAGGGTCATGTAAGGGGCCGGAGTCCCGGTCCCGGGGACGGCCGGGTAGACCATCGTGACGGCCAGTTGGCGGGGGCCGGATGACGGCACCCACGGGTCGGGACGGCCCGCGTCGGTGAGGTGGATGACGTCCTCGCCGGCGGCGTAGGGGCCGGTCGGCGCGGGGAGCGTGCCGTGGAAGGACGGCGTGGGCGCGGTGCCCGTGGCCGGTGCGGTGTCGAACGCGTGCGTGGCCACCGGTGTGCCCGACGGTGTGGTCGTGGCGGCGAACCCGGCGCCGGTTCCGGTGACGAGGGCGGCGAGCGCCAGCACCGCGACAGCGCTGATACGGCGATTGCGTTTCATGGGATCGACGCTAGGTTCCGCAGCTCCGTGTCGAATCGGCCCGTGGATGTAAACACTCCGGTGTCGTTCGTAGCCCCCGCGAGGTACCGGAGTAATCCGCCGGGAGTATGTCGTGCGGCGCGGAGGTTCCCTTCGCCAGCATCGTCGAGCGCCACCTTCGTCCTGGCCTACGACGAACACGACGCCGAGCCCTGCCGCTGCACTGGCCCGTGGTGCGCGTGGGAAGTCGGCGGGGCCGACTTCTGGCGCGAGGCGGTGCGGTGCGGTGCACGGGGCCGCCGGGTGGCGGGCCGCGGTCGGCCGCGTCGTCGCACGTGACAAACCCGGCGACACCGGCGGCCGTCCCCGGGATACTGGTCGCCCATGGATGAGGTCACGGTCGTCGTCGCCCATTCCGAGCGCGCGACCCTGCGCGTCGGAGACGTGTTCCTGAAGGTGGACGCCGATCAGGCGCGGATCGACGTCGAGGTCGAGGCGATGTCCCTCGCACCGGTCCCGACCCCGAAGGTCCTGTGGCGCAAGCCGCCCGTGCTCGCGATCGCCGCGCTCCCGGGGAGGACCCTCGGGCGCCTCGGCGGGCCGTCGACCGGGTCACCGGCGGAGTGGGCCGCGGCGGGCGCCGCCATCCGGAAGCTGCACGACGCGCCGCTGCCGCCCAGGCTCGGCCGGGCCGGCCGGAGCGTCGTCGCGCTGACGGCGGAACTCGACGACGAGTGCGAGGTGCTCGTGACGAACGGCGTCCTGCCCGCCGACCTGGTCACCCGCAATCGCGAGGTCGCCGAGGCCGCGTTCCGGCCGTGGACTCCGGCGTTCACGCACGGAGACCTGCAGGTCGCGCACCTGTTCGTCGACGATGGCGAGGTCACCGGCATCATCGACTGGTCCGAGGCGGGCCGGGGTGACGCCCTGTACGACCTCGCCACCTTCACGCTCGGACACGAGGAGCACCTCGACGACGTCATCGCCGGGTACGGCACCGACGTCGACCTCGACGTGATCCGCGCGTGGTGGTCGTTGCGAAGCCTGCTGGCGGTTCGCTGGCTGATCGAGCACGGCTTCGACCCCTTCGCGCCGGGCTGCGAGGTCGACGCGCTGAGATCCCGGATGTGAAGCCGCGCGGGCCCGCCTTGTGCACAGGAGGTCGGCCCAGCCGACTTCCTGTGCGGGAGAGCTGAAGCCGCCACGCTCCTTCGCACAGGTCGCCCACCCGCCCGCCCCTTCCAGGAACCGCAAGAGCAACGGCGGGCCTGGCCAAGCTTGGCCAGGCCCGCCGAAACCACCATCAAGCAGCACTCGCGTCGCCTCACCATCCGTTGCCGCTTCGGCAGGGCCGAAGCGGCAACGGCACGGTGCACCGCCGCTCCTGCGCAGGAAGTCGGTGGGGTCGACTTCCTATGCGTGGATGGTGGCTTGGGTGCGGCAGTGGGTGAGGGCGTAGGTGAGGCGGGTGTCGGGGTTGGGGGTGGTGGTGAGGAGTTCGCCGGCGGTGACGAGGGTGGTCCAGTAGCGGGTG
>NZ_JBIVVI010001011.1:0-3405 GCF_044757675.1 Kitasatospora sp. NPDC091257 | reverse complement strand
GTGCGCGCCGAGGGTGTCGTCCCGATCGGCCGTCAGGTGGGCCAGCCGCGCGGGGATCACCTCGCCGCCCCACCAGGGGGATTACTTGCCGAAGCCGAAGGAGGAGGAACCGGCCACCTTGGCGCGCAGCTTCTGGCCCTTCTCGGTGGCCTGGTTGTTCAGCTCGGCCTGGAACTCGGTCATCTTCTCGGTGAGTTCGGTGTCGAAGGCGGCGAGCATCCGCACCGCGAGCAGGCCGGCGTTGCGCGCGCCGGCCACCGAGACGGTCGCCACCGGCACGCCGGCCGGCATCTGGACGATCGACAGCAGGCTGTCCATGCCGTCCAGGTAGCGCAGCGGCACCGGCACGCCGATGACCGGCAGCGGGGTGACGGAGGCGAGCATGCCCGGCAGGTGGGCCGCGCCGCCGGCGCCGGCGATGATCGCCTTCAGGCCGCGCAGGTGGGCGTTCTCGCCGTACGCGACCATCTCGCGGGGCATCCGGTGGGCGGAGACGACGTCCACCTCGTAGGGGATCTCGAACTCGTCGAGCGCCTGGGCGGCGGCCTCCATGACCGGCCAGTCGGAGTCCGAGCCCATCACGATGCCGACGAGGGGGGCGGTCGAAGCGGGGCTCATTCGGTGATCGTTCCTCGCAGGTAGGCGGCCGCGTGGCGGGCGCGCTCGCGGACGTCTTCGAGGTCGTCCCCGAAGACGTTGACGTGGCCGACCTTGCGGCCGGGCTTCACGTCCTTCCCGTACATGTGGATCCGCAGCCCGGGGTCGCGGGCCATGCAGTGCAGGAAGGGGCGGTACATGTCCGGGTAGTCGCCGCCGAGGACGTTGACCATGACGGTCCACTTGGCGCGCGGGCGGGGGTCGCCGAGCGGGAGGTCGAGGACGGCCCGCAGGTGGTTCTCGAACTGCGAGGTGACGGCGCCGTCCTGGGTCCAGTGCCCGGAGTTGTGCGGGCGCATGGCCAGCTCGTTGACGAGGATGCGGCCGTCCCGGGTCTGGAACAGCTCGACGGCGAGGTGGCCGACGATGCCGAGGTCGCCGGCGATCCGCAGGGCGAGCTGCTGGGCCTCGTCGGACAGGGCCGGGTCGAGGTCCGGCGCGGGGGCGGTGACCTCGGCGCAGACGCCGTTCTCCTGGACGCTCTCGACCACCGGGTAGGCGACGGCCTGCCCGCTGGGCGAGCGGACCACGTTGGCGGCCAGCTCGCGGACGAAGTCGACCTTCTCCTCGGCCAGCACCGCGACCCCGGCCAGGAACGGGGCGTGCGCCTGCTCCTCGTCGTCGACGACCCAGACGCCCTTGCCGTCGTAGCCGCCGCGGACGGTCTTGAGGACGACCGGGTAACCGGAGCCCTCCTCGGCGAAGGCGGTGACGTCGGCCGGGTCGGCGACGATCCGGTGCCGGGGGCAGGGCACGTCGATGGAGTCCAGCTTGGCCCGCATCACGCCCTTGTCCTGGGCGTTGACCAGCGCGTCCGGGCCGGGGCGGACGGCGATGCCGTCGGCCTCCAGGGCCCGCAGGTGCTCGGTGGGGACGTGCTCGTGGTCGAAGGTGATCACGTCGCAGCCGGCGGCGAAGGCGCGCAGGGTGTCGAGGTCGCGGTAGTCGCCGAGGACGACGTCGGACACCACCTGTGCGGCGGAGTCCTGGGGCGTGTCGGCGAGGAGTTTGAACCTGACCCCGAGCGGGATGCCCGCCTGGTGTGCCATGCGGGCCAGCTGCCCGCCACCGATCATGCCCACCACTGGAAAATTCACATTGCCCGGGGAAGTCACGCGGCCCAGGATATCCGGGCCGGTCGGGGGCGGTGGAGCCGCCGGTGGGGCCGTCGGGTCGGACGCGCGTAGATGTCAACCTGTCGCCCTGGGGGCTGAGCCGTTCGATGGAAGCGGGTAGCCTGGACGGCCAGGTCCTGGTCTGCGCGGTCCGATCATGTGCGTGCACGCAGGGCTCAAGGGGTGGCCGCGCCGTCGCGGCAGGCCCTTTCGTCCCGCAGGCACATGGAGGCAGTCCGGTATGGCGACGACCGCAGCTTCGAACCCCCCGCTCGCACAGAAGATGCGTGGGATCACGGGCGAAGTCGTGAAGTTCGGCATCGTCGGCCTGAGCGGCGTGGTGGTCAACTTCGCCGTCTTCTGGGTCTGCATCAACGGCATGGGCCTGGCCTCGGTCCGGTCGAACATCGTCGCGACGGTGATCGCGATCGCGACCAACTACCTGGGCTACCGCTACTGGCTCTACCGGGACCGCGACGCCGCCTCCCGCAGGCGCGAGATCACCCTCTTCCTGGTCTACAGCGGCATCGGCATGCTGATCGAGACCGGCGTCCTCGGCTTCTCGGTGTACGTGCTCGACCTGCGCTCGCACTACGAGCAGATCGGCGCCAAGGTGATCGGCCTCGCCGTGGCCACCGTGTTCCGCTTCGTCTCGTACCGCACCTGGGTGTTCAAGGCCGTGCCGGAGCCCGTCGGACTGCCCGCCCAGCAGGCGGTGGACGCCACCAGCGGCCAGGAGCTGGCCGCACAGGCCGAGCTGATGCTGGCCACCGAGCGGATCCGCCTCGCCAAGGCCGAGTAGGCCCCGCGCTCCTGCGCCCCTCGCACCCCCTTCGCTCCCCGCAGCCCCGGCAGCCCGAACGCGGCCGCCGGGGCTTGCCGTGTCCGCCGGGCTTGCCGTGTCCGCCGCGGCCGGAGGACAGTGGTTACCGAGGGCGAGCACGGCCGGCGGACGATCGTGGCCGAGGGGGTCCAGGAGGCTCGCCATGACGTTCGTCCAGATCATCGACTGCAGGACCGACAGGCTCGACGACCTCAACCGGCTGCTGGACACCTGGGTCGAGGCGACCCGGGGCAGGCGGACCGCTTCCCACGCGGTGATCGGCACCGACCGTTCCGACACCGCGCACGTGGTGCAGATCGTGGAGTTCCCCTCCTACGCGGCGGCGATGGAGAACTCCGCCCTGCCCGAGACCGACCGGATCTTCCGCGAGATGGTGGCGCTCTGCGACGCGCCGCCCACCTTCACCGACCTCGACGTGGTCCGCGACGCGCAGTTCGACTGAACGGGCCCCGGGCCCGTTCAGTCCTGGTGGCTGCGTCCGAGGAAGAGCGCGAACACCGCCGGCTTCAGCGAGAGCAGTTCGAGCCGCCCGCCGTCCGCCTCCGCGAGGTCGCGGGCGACGGCCAGACCGATGCCGGTGGAGTTGCGCCCACTGACCGCGCGTTCGAACACCCGGTTGCCGAGGTCCGCCGGCACGCCCGCGCCCTCGTCCTGGACCTCGACCACCGCCGAGGTGCCGGACGGCCGGACCCGCAGGGTGATCGTCCCGGCGCCGTGCATCAGCGAGTTCTCGATCAGGGTGGCCAGCACCTGGGCGACCGTCCCCGGGGTGCCGACCGCGGTGACCCC
>NZ_JBIVVI010001010.1:0-3409 GCF_044757675.1 Kitasatospora sp. NPDC091257 | reverse complement strand
GGGGCACCGCCCGGAGGGCCGGGCGGTGCCGGGCGAGCCGGTGCCGTGGCGGCAGGCGGACGTGCGCACCGCCCGGGACCGTCTCGGATGGCGGACGCAGGTGCCGCTGGAGGAGTCGCTGGGCGACGTGTGGCTGGAGACGGCCTGCCGGGTGTGAGCGTGCCGCGCGGTGCCCCGGGCCCGTCAACCACGGGCTCGGGGCGCTTTTCCGGGGCCCCGCCGCCGGTTCCACGATCCGGTGCCGCCCGTCTCGCCCATCGGACGGGCTGTCTCGGAATAGCGAGGGGGCGTGACACTGTTGGCCTAGACAGCCACCCGAGTGGCGGAGCAGCAACCCGCAGCGCGGTTGGCCCTGGCCACCCGAACAAGACCCATCGGAGTCCCCGTGTCGTTGCCACCCCTGGTCGAGCCGGCCGCCGAGCTCACCGTTGACGAGGTCCGCCGGTACTCCCGCCACCTGATCATCCCGGACGTGGGCATGGCGGGGCAGAAGCGGCTGAAGAACGCCAAGGTGCTGTGCGTCGGCGCCGGCGGCCTCGGCTCGCCGGCCCTGCTGTACCTGGCCGCCGCCGGTGTCGGCACGCTGGGCATCGTCGAGTTCGACGTGGTCGACGAGTCGAACCTGCAGCGCCAGGTGATCCACGGTCAGTCGGACATCGGCCGGTCCAAGGCGGAGTCGGCCCGCGACTCGGTCAAGGAGATCAACCCGTACGTCGACGTGGTGCTGCACGAGGAGCGCCTCGACAACTCCAACGTCATGGAGATCTTCTCCGGCTACGACCTGATCGTGGACGGCACCGACAACTTCGCCACCCGCTACCTGGTGAACGACGCCGCGGTGCTGCTCGGCAAGCCGTACGTGTGGGGCTCGATCTACCGCTTCGACGGCCAGGCCAGCGTGTTCTGGGCCGAGCACGGCCCCTGCTACCGCTGCCTCTACCCGGAGGCCCCGCCGGCGGGCATGGTCCCCTCCTGCGCCGAGGGCGGCGTGCTGGGCGTGCTGTGCGCGTCCATCGGCTCGATCCAGGTCAACGAGGCGATCAAGCTGCTCACCGGCATCGGCGACCCGCTGGTCGGCCGGCTGGTGATCTACGACGCCCTGGAGATGAACTACCGCCAGGTGAAGGTCCGCAAGGACCCGAACTGCGCCGTCTGCGGCGAGAACCCGACGGTCACCGAGCTGATCGACTACGAGGCCTTCTGCGGCGTCGTGTCGGAGGAGGCGCAGGCCGCCGCCGCCGGTTCGACCATCACCTCGCAGCAGCTCAAGCAGTGGCAGGACGACAAGGAGGACATCTACCTCATCGACGTCCGCGAGCCCGGCGAGTACGAGATCGTCAACATCCCCGGCGCGGTGCTGATCCCGAAGAACGAGTTCCTGATGGGCGACGCGCTGGAGAAGCTGCCGCAGGACAGGAAGATCGTGCTGCACTGCAAGTCGGGCGTGCGCTCGGCCGAGGTGCTGGCCGTGGTGAAGGCCGCCGGCTTCGGCAACGCCGTGCACCTGGGCGGCGGCGTGCTCGGCTGGGTGAACCAGATCGAGCCGCACAAGCCGGTCTACTGACCGACGCCCCCACCGTGGAAGGGCCCGCCGTCCGGCGGGCCCTTTTCCGTGCTCCGGTGCGCGCGGGGAGGTCGGCGGTGCCCGGGGCGGCTCAGAGCGCCTTCTTGCGCTGGAGCACGTTGTAGGCGATCCAGCCCGGCAGCACCGGCAGCCAGAAGGTGAGCGCCCGGTAGAGGAAGACCGCCGGGGTGGCGATCGTGGGGGAGACGTCGGCGACGGTCAGGGCGCCGATCAGGGCGACCTCGACCGGGCCGATGCCGCCGGGGGTGGGGATCGCCGAGCCGGCCGCGTTGGCGGTCAGGAAGACCACCGCGACGGCCGAGAAGCTGACGTCGCCGCCGAAGGCCTGCACCGAGAAGTCCAGGCAGGCGGTGAAGGAGAGGGTCAGCAGCAGGATGCCGCCGAAGCCGGTGACCAGCTTGCTGGGCGTCTGCATCAGGTCGAGCATCCGCGGCACCACGCCGAAGAACAGCGAGCGCAGCCGGCCCAGCACGAACCGGCGCAGCGGCGCGACGGCGGCCACCACCAGGGCGAGCACGGCGGCGCTCAGCACGCCGATGATCACCGCGCGGGAGGCGGAGAGGTCGCCGTTGGTCTGGCTGCCGGTGATCAGGCCGAAGCTGAACAGCAGCAGCAGGTGCCCGGCCAGGCCCGCCAGTTGGGAGGCGCCGACCGAGGCCACCGCCTGGCCCGAGCGGATGCCGGCCCTCTGCAGGTACCGGGTGTTGAGCGCGATGCCGCCGATCGCGGCGGGGGCGACCAGCTTGACGAAGGAACCGGCCAGCTGGGCGGCGACGGTGCGCCGGAACGGCAGCCGCTCGGGGACGAAGCCGGTCAGGCTCATCGCGGCGGCGACGTAGCTGAAGGCGGCGGCGAGCAGGGCGGCCGCGGCCCAGGCCCAGTTCATCTGGGAGAGCTTCAGCTGGGCCGGCTTGATGGTGGTCAGGGCCAGGTAGGCGGCGAAGGTCAGCGCGATCACCATGATCAGGCTCTTCGGCTTCAGCCGTTCCAGCTTGACCGGGGCCATCGGGGCCTCGGGGGCGATCTGGAGGATCTGGCCGCGGATGCGGCTCAGCAGGTCCTCGCCGGCTACCGCGATGTCCTCCTCGGCCTGCTGCTGGGTGCGCTCGC
Source organism: Kitasatospora sp. NPDC091257 (assembly GCF_044757675.1). Lineage (NCBI taxonomy): Bacteria > Bacillati > Actinomycetota > Actinomycetes > Kitasatosporales > Streptomycetaceae > Kitasatospora > Kitasatospora sp. NPDC091257. Next base: position 714 of record NZ_JBIVVI010001010.1, on the reverse strand, counting down.
CGGCCGCGACCTGCTCCAGGGCCCTGGCCCGGGCGGCGGTCTTGCGCTCCTTGGTGAGCTTGGCGAGGTCGACCCGGGTGGAGCGGCTCATCCCGACCGGCTGGAGCAGCGGCAGCGCCTGGGCGACCCGCTCGGCGCCGAGCACCGCGTTGGCGGTGGCGACGGCGCGCTCCGGGCCGATCCGCAGCGCGAAGGTGGTGAGCAGCTGGGCGACGTCGATGCGCAGCGTCAGGTCGGTGGCGGCGATGTCGCCGCCGGAGAGGTTGACCAGGCAGCCGGTGCGCTCGTCCACCACCAGCAGCGACTCGCCGGTGAGCCGGCGGTGGGCGATCCGGCGCTCGTGCAGGGCGGCCACCGACTGCCAGACCGAGGCCATCACCGGGTCGGTGACCTCCTCGTCGGCCAGCTCGTCCAGGGTGCGGCCCTCGACGTTCTCGTACACCAGGATCGCGGCGTCCGGGCCGAGCTCGGAGGTGGCGACCAGCTGCGGCGCGCGGGCGCCCGAGGCGGCCGCCGCGTACGCGATCAGGGCCTCCTGCTCCAGCGCCTGGCGCAGCGACTGGGGGCTGCGGCGCACCGCGACCGAGCGCAGCCGCAGCCGCCGCCAGGCCCGGTAGAAGAAGCCGGAGGCCTGCTGCTCGCGGTCGATGATGTGCACGTCCAGCGGGGGGCCGCCCTGCTGGGTGACGTGGTAGCGGCGGGTGCCGCCGGGGA
>NZ_JBIVVI010001009.1:0-3412 GCF_044757675.1 Kitasatospora sp. NPDC091257 | reverse complement strand
GTGCGCTGGACGGCGGCGTGCAGGCGTTTGCCGGTGAGCGGGTCGCTCGCGGCGGCGACGGCGGCCTCCCGCACGTCGGGGTGGATCAGCCGTGGACGTAGACGATGCCGAGCTTGGTGAGCTGCCAGAGCTGGTTGGCGGCGCCGGTGTCGGTGGCGAGTTCGACGTACGGGTTGCCCTTGGCGTCGAGGGTGCTGCCGGCGGCCAGGACCTTGCCGCGGTCCTGGGAGTCGGCGATCTTGTAGCGGCCGTCGCCGGCCGGCGTGAACACCCAGTGCTGGTTGCCGCCGCCGTTGCAGCCCCACTGCTGGATCCGGGTGCCGGGGGCGGTGGAGCCGGCGTTGGCGTCCAGGCACATGTTCCGGTTGCCGCTGAAGTCGAGCTCGTAGCTGCCGCCCGCCTTGGCCTCCAGGACGAAGGACTGGTTGAGCCCGCCGGTGGCCGGATAGGTGATCGCGGGCCGCCCGTTGGTGGAGTCGCCGTAGCTGCCTCCGCCGGTGAGGTCGAGCGCGTTGCCGCTGGCGGCGTTGGTCAGCTGGTACCAGGCGCCGTCCTCGGGGACGTCCCCGAACGGCTGTCCGGGCGTGAGCGGCTGGATCGAGGTGGTGTTCTGCTGGTTGAGCGTGCAGTACGCCTGCGCCAGCTCGGTCCGGGCGTAGAACTGGCCGAGGCAGACGCCCTCGCCGCGGTAGCCGGCCACCCGCAGGTGGTACGACTGGCGGACCATGTTCATGCACAGCCCGGGGATGCCGATCTGCGAGTCGCAGCCGTTGCGCACCCACTCGGAGAGGTTGATGACGTCCCCGTTGGAGTACTCGTACGGGGAGGACGTCCACTCCGCGCAGACCTCGTGCCCGAAGGCGACCCGCCGCTGGTCCAGGTACCGGACGCCGGGCACCTGCTCGGCCGCGCCGCGCAGCGCGTCACTGAGTGTCGGCACCACCCAGTTGTGGCCCCAGGCGAGGTCCTCGGGGAAGGCCGGACAGCCGTCGGCGACCTTGCCGAGGTAGTCGTTGCGCCGGATGTCCGGGGTGATCGGGTTGAAGTACGACTGGTAGACCAGCTGGTACGAGGAGTCGGCGTAGCCGGCCTTGCGCATGGTCTGACGGATGTTCTGGAGCGCGGCGACCACCTTGGGCTGGACGCCCTTGGCGCGCCGGCGGATCTCGTCGCTGCCGATGGTGTCCCGGCAGCCCTGGTCCTTGGGGATCGGGAAGTACTGCGCCAGGCAGTGCATCATGATCCCGCTGAAGTCGAAGTCGTCGTTGGCGCCGATGGTGACGACGACCATCCTGACGTCGTACTTGGCCGCCGTGTCGGCCAGCTTGACGTCCTGCTTGGGCTCGCCGAAGTCGCCGCTGCCGGGGCCGGTGACCTTGGCCAGTTCCGGGTCGCTGACCAGGTCGCCGGTCTGGGCGCCGGAGCAGGCCAGGTCGATCGGGGTGACCCCGGGGATGTCGGTGACGAAGATCTCCGACTTGGGGTGGCGGTGGCAGTAGTTGGTGGGGCTGTCCGTCTCCGGGAAGTAGCCGTCGTTGGTGTCGGTGCCGGCGCCCTCCCCGGAGATGGCGCTGTCGCCGAGGGCGACGATCGCGGCCGGACGGGTGGCCGCGGGCGCGGCCGGGGCGGGGTCGGCCAGGGCGGCGGGGGCGCCGGCCAGGCCGAGGGTGGCGAGGAGGGCTCCGGTGGCGAGCAGTGCGGCGCACCGGGACGCACCCGTACGCGTTCGCCGTGCCGCCGGCAGGGGTGACCTGATCACACGCGACTCCTTGCGGGGGTGGGGACCGCCCTGGCGGGGAGCCGAGCGGTGCGGAGCAAGAGAGGAGCAGGAAAGGTGAGCAGGTCTCGCATTCTAGGTACTGACAAGTAACGCAACAAGACTCGTGACACCGCCGGGAACCGACGGACCGACACGTTCACGGCACAACGAAGAGCCGCCGCCCCGCGCCCCAGGAGGGAGGCGCGGAACGGCGGCTCGCACCGGCCGAACCGGGTGCGGGCTCAGCCCACGTTGGCGCACTTGTTGCCGAACGCCGGGTTCAGCAGGCCGATGATGTCGATGGTGTTGCCGCAGACGTTGACCGGAACGTGCACCGGGATCTGGATCTGGTTGCCGGAGACGACACCGGGGGAACCGGCGGCGACGCCCTGGGCGCCGGAGCTGGCCATCGCGGAACCGGCGCCGGCGGCCACGATGCCCACCACGGCCGCGCCGACGGCGGCGGTCTTCTTGATGCTCATACGAGCCTCCTGACTGTTCGACAGATATGCACGGGGAGTGCGACATCTAGAACGAGACCCCACCGGACCGGTTGCGACGGTCCCGGCACTGTCACCCATCCGGCGCAACGGCGCCGCGGACCGGGCATTCGGGTGATCGGAGGGTCGGACCGTTTCCCCCCGCACGGTGCCTCGTTCTCCCTGACGGAACCCGGTCTCCACCGGCCCCCGCGCGGCGGGCCTCCCAGAACCCGGCGTCCGGCAACCCGTGCCGGAACGCCCGACCGGAATTCCACCTGGTCGCGCCTTTGTCCGAAGCCTTTCCCGGCCGTGCGGGAATCGTTTCGGGGGGCACTGCGACCCGGCAGTCACGGCCACGCCCGAGCCATGGGCGGAACACGCCGATATGCGCCGACCGAGTGACAATCACGGCAATCCCTGAAGCCTTCGGGTGAGTATTCGCGCTCGCCCGACTCCCGACATTCCCATTCCGTCGGGCAGAAATCGGAGGAATGACATGCGCAACTTCAAGAAGGCCGCCGTCCTGTCCCTGGCCGCCAGCGGCCTGGTGCTCGGTGCCGCCGGCGGTGCGGTCGCCAGCTCGGGCGCCGAGGGCGTCGCCGCCGGTTCCCCCGGCGTGCTCTCCGGCAACCAGATCCAGGTGCCGATCCACATCCCGATCAACCTGTGCGGCAACAGCATCGACATCATCGGCCTGCTGAACCCGGCCTTCGGCAACACCTGCGTCAACGCCGGCTGAACCCGCGGTCGCCGCACCGGCGACAGCCGATTCACCGAGCCCGTGCCGCGCCCCGCAGCGCCGGGGCGCGGCACGCTCCACCCGTGTGTGATCGAGGAGATCAACCCCCCATGCAGAACATGAAGAAGGCCGCCGTCCTCTCCGCCGCCGCTGCCGGCCTGGTGCTGGGCGCGGCGGGCTCCGCCGCCGCCAGCGCGGGCGCCGAGGGCGCGGCCGTCGGTTCCCCCGGTGTCGTCTCCGGCAACCAGATCCAGGTCCCGGTGCACGTGCCGATCAACCTGTGCGGCAACTCCATCAACGTGGTCGGCCTGCTGAACCCGGCCTTCGGCAACGCCTGCGCCAACGTCGAGGCCCACCCGCAGCCCGCGGACGACTGCTGATCCCCGATCGGCACGTGTTCCGGCCGTCCTGCCCCCCGACCAGTCGGCCGGG
>NZ_JBIVVI010001008.1:0-3413 GCF_044757675.1 Kitasatospora sp. NPDC091257 | reverse complement strand
GGCAGAGTCGCTGCCCCCGCGGGGCAGACCCGGCCGGGCCGGCCGGGCCGGCCAGCCGGGGCAGCACGCCCGTCGAGCCGCATCACCCGGCCGCGGCAGCGGATCGGGCCGCGGTCCACGCGGCCCGCAGCTGGGACAGACGCGACCGGAGCTCCGGGTCGTCCGCGCTCGACGCGACCAGGCCCGGCAGGACGACCGCCCGCCCCTGGTGCAGGCGCACCTCCAGGAGACAGTGCTCGATGCCGCGGTTGACCTCCGGCGAGAACCCGAACGACCGCACCTGCGGCCAGGTGACCACACGTGTCCTCAGCAGGGTCCGCGTGGTCAGGCCCGCGGAATCCACCGTGGTACTGCCGCAGAACGGGCCCACGAAGGAGGCGGCGATGACATAGGCGACGATCAGGCAGACCGTGAAGGCCGCGATCATCGCGGGATCCCGGCCCTTGGCCCCCGCGGCGAGGACGAAGGCAAGGGCGCAGGCCAGAGCGGTCGGGAAGAGGACCAAGGTCCTCCGGCCCGTCCGCCGGTACCGGATCGGCGCCTTGAAGCGGAGCTGCCCGTCGCGCCGATCGCCCATCACGTCCTGACCCACGGCATCTCCGTCGACCCGGGCGCGTCGAGGAATCCCTCGATACCCCACTCGGCGCCCCAGTTCCTGCCCGCCCAGTCGCTCTTGGGAGACCAGAGGGGTCGGGCCGGCTGAGGCCCCCACACCTCGGGGTCCGCGCGCACCAGCAGCTCGTCCTCCGCCGCGTAGCCGCCGGTCAGCACAGTTGCCACGAACTCCGCGAAACCGCCGTCGAAGTGGTCGAGCCGATCCTCGTAGAACACCGTCACCGGCCACTGCTCGGGGTCCGGACCGGTCGTCAGCCAGCAGCACTGGTTGTGGTTGCTGTTCCAGCCCCAGGACAGCAGGCCGCCCGGATCCGGGAACACCGGGGTGGGGCCCGGCTGGTCCCACCACTGCTCCTCGCCCTCGATCTGGTCGCGGAGATCGACGTCGTTCGTGATACGCCAGTCCGCCAGGCCGCCCGGCGCCTTGTAGAAGGACGGCTTCTCGCTCGGCGTGTACACGCCCCACTCGCCGTTCAGACTCACCCCGCCGTACAGGTCGATGAACGCGCGGTAGTCCGAGGGCAGCTGGACCCCGAGTTCGGCGGGCGCCAGCTCCCACGGAACCCGCGCCGGGGTGTACACCGGCTCTCCCATGACCGCCCGCAGTCGGTCCCACGCCTCGGTCATCGCCCATCCCTTGTCGGCCGTCGTCGTATCCGATGCCGCACTCTAGGCGACGGCTCCGACAGGCGGCCGTCCCACTCAGGACGCGTGCGGTGGCTCCTGCCGGCGGTCGTAGCGCTCCTGGGCGGCGAGGAGCTCGTCCCCGTGCCGGCCGAACCACTGGATGAGTTCGGTCAGCGGTCCGGCCAGGCCGACACCGAGTTCCGTCAGGTCGTAGGTGACCTGGGGCGGGGTGGTGGGCGCGACATGGCGGTCGACGAGCCCGGCCCGGGCCAGTGCCTTGAGGTTCTGCGACAGCATCTTCTGGCTGACGCCACCGACTCGTTGGTGCAGCTGCGCGAAGCGGTGCGGGCCGGCGACGAGGGCCGAGACGATCAGTGTCGCCCAGCGGCTTGTCGTCTGATCCATGATCGGCCTGAGCACGCACCTGTTGTCGAAGGTGTCGTGGGCCAGGAGCCGGGCGGCCGTCGCGACGTGCTGAGTTTCCATCACGTCACGAGGTGACAAAAAAGTACGTACTTCCTCGCAGTAACCAGCTTTCCTACGGTGACTTCCGCAGGCACCAACGTTCGAGGAGTCACTGTGATCAGCAGCAACGCACGTACGGCGATCGTCACGGGCGCGTCGAAGGGCCTCGGTGCGGGGATCGCCAAGGCGCTGGCCGGGACCGGCGCGGCCGTCGTGGTGAACTACCGGGAGGACGCGGAGGGTGCCGGACGGGTCGTCGCGGGCATCACCGCCGGGGGCGGCCGGGCGATCGCGGTCCGGGCGGACGTGGCCCGCGGCGACGACGTGCGCCATCTGTTCGATCGCGCGCGCGAGGAGTACGGACCGGTCGACGTGCTCGTGAACAACGCGGCCGTCGCCGCCTTCGCGCCGCTGTCGGGCATCACCGAGGAGGAGTTCCAGCGCGAGATGACCACGAACCTGCTCGGTACGATCCTCACAACGCAGGCCCTGGCCGCGCAGGACGACATCGGCGCCGCGTCCATCATCAACGTCTCGACGGCCGGCACGCTCACCCACCCGCCGTACGCCTCGCTCTATGTCGCGTCCAAGAGCGCCGTCAACGCGTTCACCATCGTGGCGGCCAAGGAGCTGGGCCCGCGCGGCATCCGGGTCAACGCGATCATGCCCGGACCGTCGGACACCGAGGGCACCAGGGCCATGGGATTCCCCGGCTCGGCCCAGGAGGCACAGGCGATCGCCGGTACCCCGCTGGGCCGTACGGGCACCCCGGACGACTACGGCCCGCTGGTGGCCTTCCTGGCTTCCGACGACGCGCGCTGGATCACCGGGGATGTCATCCTCGCTTCCGGTGGCATGCGCTGACGCCCCGTCCGTTCGGCTGCGGGGCTCCGTCGCATGCCCGCAGTCGGCGAGTCCCGCGGCCGGATCGGTGAACGTCCGCAGGAGGTGCGTGCGGCCAACTCGGCGTGGCTCGCGCAACTGACGGGTGGGCCTGTCGCCCTCGCGGTACCCGGTCCAGGACGGGCGTGACGTGTCGCCCGTCGTGACGGATCCGTTCTCGAAGGGCGAGTGCCGGGGGGCCGCGTCGGCCTCGGCGGCACCGTGATGGTGATCCACCGCTTCAAGCACCACCGCGCGGCAGCCACGGAGCACGACGAACCCGCTGTCCGCCACGAAGCGACGGTGCTGGTCGAAGCCGTCAACGAGTGGCGGTGACCAGCACTTTCGAAACGCGCCCTGGTGGCCGAGAGGTCGCCTGGGCAGGGCTGCGCTCGTTCCTGTCTCCGTTGGAACGCGTCCTTGCCGAACGTCAACCGCGTTGATCGGAGCCGGCCCTTCGGTGCAACGGATGGACCTCTCTCATGCCCTCACAGAACGCCCTCCGGGCTGGCGTACAGGAAGTCGGCGGGGTCGACCTTTCGTGCGGCGCGGGGGCTTGGGTGTGGGTTGTTCGGGTGGTGCGGCTCCGACCGGCCCTGTCCCTCTATCGAGCCGCTGCGCAGGAAGTCGGTGGGGCCGACTTCCTGCGCAGCAAGGGGTGTTGGTCAGGTGCGGGTGGCTTGAGTGCGGCAGTGGGTGAGGGCGTACTTGAGGCGGGTGTCGGGGTTGGGGGTGGTGGTGAGGAGTTCGCCGGCGGTGACGAGGGTGGTCCAGTAGCGGGTGGGGTTGCCGGTGCGGGGGAGGGGTCGGGCGGCGGCGAGGGA
>NZ_JBIVVI010001007.1:0-3414 GCF_044757675.1 Kitasatospora sp. NPDC091257 | reverse complement strand
CCCTCGCCGTCCCGGACGTGCCATGATGTGCCCGTCCGACGGCATGCGCCGCGGGCCCCCACAACTCCATACCGGCCGCTCGAACCCGCGCGGGAGAGCCCGGAGTGCCGTTCAGGCACAGCCGGCGCCGAAGGAGCAAGTCCTCCCCGGAATCTCTCAGGCACCCCTACCGCACGGGTTAGGCACATCTGGAAAGCGGCGCCCGGCCCTGTCGTGCGCCCACCCACGGTGCAAGCCGTCATGCTGTCCCCCAAGCTGGAAACAGCTGCGGGCGGTGGGCGGTGAAGCTCTCAGGTTCGACGACAGATGGGGAGACCCACGCCGCCGCATGCCCGCGCGCAGGGTCGAACCCGAGCGGGTCCGGTCCGGCGCGTGCACCCCTGAGTGCCCCGACCGAGGAGTTCCTGGCCATGTCGTCCCTCCGCCTGACCGCGCTCGACGCGCTGCACCGCGCCCTCGGCGCGACCATGACCGACTTCGCCGGCTGGGACATGCCGCTGCGCTACGGCAGCGAGCGCGAGGAGCACCTCGCGGTCCGCACCCAGGCCGGCCTGTTCGACCTCTCGCACATGGGCGAGATCACCGTCACCGGCCCGCAGGCGGGCGAGATGCTGGACCACGCGCTGGTCGGCTTCGTCTCCGCGCTGGGCGTGCTGCGCGCCCGCTACACCATGATCTGCGCCGAGGACGGCGGCATCCTGGACGACCTGATCGTCTACCGCCTGCGCGAGGACGCCTTCCTGGTCGTCGCCAACGCCTCCAACGCCCAGCTGGTCCTCGACGAGCTGATCGCCCGCGCCAAGGGCTTCGACGCCGTCGTCACCGACGACCGCGACACCTACGCGCTGATCGCCGTCCAGGGCCCGGAGGCCACCGGCATCCTGGCGAAGACCACCGACGCCGACCTGCCCGGCCTGAAGTACTACGCGATCCTCCCGGCCCGGGTGGCCGACCGCGACGTGCTGCTCGCCCGCACCGGCTACACCGGTGAGGACGGCTTCGAGATCTTCTGCCGGCCGGCCGACGCCGAGCCGGTCTGGCAGGCGCTGACCGCCGCGGGCGAGGGCCACGGCCTGATCCCGTGCGGCCTGTCCTGCCGCGACACGCTGCGCCTGGAGGCCGGCATGCCGCTGTACGGGCACGAGCTGTCCACCGACCTCACCCCGTTCGACGCCGGCCTGGGCCGGGTCGTCCGCTTCGACAAGACCACCAACGAGGGCGCCTTCATCGGCCGCAAGGCGCTGGAGCAGGCCGCCGCCGCGGCCGAGACCAACCCGCCCAAGGTGCTGGTCGGCCTGGTCTCCGAGGGCAAGCGGGTGCCGCGCGCCGAGTACACCGTGGTCTCCACCGAGGGCGAGCCGATCGGCCGGATCACCTCCGGCGCGCCGTCCCCGACCCTGGGCAAGCCGATCGCGATGGCCTACGTCGACGCCGCCCACGCCGTCCCCGGCACCACCGTCGCGGTGGACGTGCGCGGCAAGCACGAGCCCGTCCAGGTCGTGGCGCTGCCGTTCTACAAGCGCGCCCGCTGAGCCTTCGCCGGGGCCCCCGTTTTTCCGTTTGCGCACGTCGCGGCCGTCCGCGCGGCGGCCCGCTTCGTCGTACCCGCTTCCCATCCTGGAGAATGACGCCATGAGCAACCCCCAGCACCTGCAGTACACCAAGGAGCACGAGTGGCTGACCGCGGCCGCGGACGGTGTCTCCACGGTCGGCATCACGGAGCACGCCGCCACCGCCCTCGGTGACATCGTCTACGTGCAGCTGCCCGAGGTCGGCGAGACCGTGACCGCCGGCGAGACCTGTGGCGAGCTGGAGTCCACCAAGTCGGTCAGCGACCTGTACTCCCCGGTGACCGGCGAGGTCACCGAGATCAACCAGGACGTCATCGACGACCCGGCCTCCGTGAACGCGGACCCGTTCGGGAACGCCTGGCTGTTCAAGGTGCGCGTCGAGGCCACCGACGAGCTGCTCAGCGCCGACGAGTACGACGCGCTCATCAACCCCCAGGGCTGAGCCACCCGACGGGACGGGCCGCGCACGGCGGTCCGCCCCGCCCCGGCCCCTTTCCCTCCTCCTCCCGGGAAGACCACACCATGACGGTTCTCAACCAGTCCCTGCACGCCCTCGACCCGGAGATCGCCGCCGCGGTCGACGCCGAGCTGCACCGCCAGCAGACCACCCTGGAGATGATCGCCTCCGAGAACTTCGCCCCGGTGGCGGTCATGGAGGCCCAGGGCTCGGTGCTGACCAACAAGTACGCGGAGGGCTACCCCGGCCGCCGCTACTACGGCGGCTGCGAGCACGTCGACGTGGTCGAGCAGATCGCGATCGACCGCATCAAGGCACTGTTCGGCGCCGAGCACGCCAACGTCCAGCCGCACTCCGGCGCGCAGGCCAACGCCGCCGCGATGTTCGCGCTGATCCAGCCGGGTGACACCATCCTGGGCCTGAGCCTGGCCCACGGCGGTCACCTGACCCACGGCATGAAGATCAACTTCTCCGGCAAGCTCTACAACGTGGCCGCGTACCACGTGGACGAGAAGACCGGCCAGGTCGACATGGCCGAGGTCGAGCGCCTCGCCAAGGAGCACCAGCCGAAGCTGATCATCGCCGGCTGGTCGGCCTACCCGCGCCAGCTCGACTTCGCCGCGTTCCGCCGGATCGCCGACGAGGTCGGCGCGCTGCTCATGGTGGACATGGCGCACTTCGCCGGCCTGGTGGCCGCCGGGCTGCACCCGAACCCGGTGCCGTACGCGGACGTGGTCACCACCACCACCCACAAGACCCTGGGCGGCCCGCGCGGCGGCGTCATCCTGTCCAAGGCCGAGTACGCCAAGAAGATCAACTCCGCGGTCTTCCCCGGCCAGCAGGGCGGCCCGCTGGAGCACGTGATCGCCGGCAAGGCGGTCGCCTTCAAGGTCGCGGCCTCGGAGGAGTTCAAGGAGCGCCAGCAGCGCACCCTGGACGGCGCCCGCATCCTCGCCGAGCGCCTGCTCCAGGCCGACGTGGCCGAGGCCGGCGCCAGCGTGCTCTCCGGCGGCACCGACGTCCACCTGGTCCTGGTCGACCTGCGCAACAGCCAGCTCGACGGCCAGCAGGCCGAGGACCGCCTGCACGAGGTCGGCATCACCGTCAACCGCAACGCGATCCCGAACGACCCGCGCCCGCCGATGGTCACCTCGGGCCTGCGCATCGGCACCCCGGCCCTGGCCACCCGCGGCTTCCAGGCCGAGGACTTCCGCGAGGTCGCCGACATCATCGCCGAGGCGCTCAAGCCCGCCTTCGACGAGACCGTCGCCGCCGCGCTGAAGGCCCGGGTCACCGCCCTGGCCGACAAGTACCCGCTGTACCCGAACCTCTGATCACTCCGGTGATCGTTCGGGCGGGGTGACCGGCCTCACCCCTCCGGCGTAC
>NZ_JBIVVI010001006.1:0-3417 GCF_044757675.1 Kitasatospora sp. NPDC091257 | reverse complement strand
GGGTGGGGGCACCGTCCAGGGACGGGGCGGCCGGCCGCGCCGGGGCCTCGGCCCGCTCCGGCGCCTCCTCCAGGATCACGTGGACGTTGGTGCCGCTCATGCCGAACGAGGAGACGCCCGCCCGGCGGGTGCGACCGCCCCGCGGCCACGGCACCGGTTCGGTGAGCAGGCGCAGCGCGCCCGCCGACCAGTCCACGTGCGGGGTCGGCTCGTCCACGTGCAGGGTGGCGGGCAGCAGGTCGTGCCGCATCGCCTGGACCATCTTGATCACGGCGGCGACGCCGCCCGCGGACTGGGTGTGCCCGATGTTGGACTTGACCGAGCCGAGCCACACCGGGCGGTCGGCCTCCCGGTCCCGGCCGTAGACGGCCTGGAGCGCCCGTGCCTCGATCGGGTCGCCCAGCTCGGTGCCGGTGCCGTGCGCCTCGATGGCGTCGACGTCGCCGGGGGCGAGCCGGGCGGCGCTCAGCGCCTGCCGGATGACCTTCTGCTGGGCCCGGCCGCTGGGGGCGGTCAGCCCGTTGCTGGCGCCGTCGTGGTTGACGGCGGTGCCGCGGACCAGGGCCAGCACCCGGTGGCCGTTGCGGCGGGCGTCGGAGAGCCGCTCGACCAGCAGCATGCCGGCGCCCTCGCCCCAGCCGGTGCCGTCGGCGGCGGCGGCGAAGGCCTTGCAGCGGCCGTCGGTGGAGACCGCGCCGCCCTGGGTGCCCTCGACGAACATGGTCGGCACGACCATCAGGGTCACGCCGCCGACCAGGGCGAGCGAGCAGTCGCCGCGCCCGAGCGCCTCGCCCGCCGTGTGCAGCGCCACCAGCGAGGAGGAGCAGGCGGTGTCGATGGACAGCGCCGGACCCTCCAGGCCGAGGGTGTACGCGACCCGGCCGGAGGTGACGGAGGCGGCGGTGCCGAGCATCAGGTGCGGGCCGATGCCCTCGGGCACCTCGGTGGCGCCGACGCTGTAGCCGGTGGTGGCGTTGCCGACGAAGACGCCGGTCGGGCTGCCGTGCAGCGTGGTCGGGTCGATCCCGGCGCTCTCGATCGCCTCCCAGGCCGTCTCCAGCAGCAGCCGCTGCTGCGGGTCCATCGCCAGGGCCTCGCGCGGGCTGATGCCGAAGAAGGCGGGGTCGAAGTCGGCCAGGCCGTCGACGAAGCCGCCGTCGAGGCCGTCCGCGAAGCCCTCCGGGAAGGCTCCGAGGTCCCAGCCGCGGTCGGTGGGCACCGGGGTCATGGCGTCCACGCCCTGGCTGACGATCCGCCACAGCCCCTCGGGGGTGTCGGCGCCGCCGGGCAGTCGGCAGCTCATGCCGATGATCGCCAGCGGGTCGTCGGCCGGGCCGGTGGCAGCCACCGGGGCCGGGCCGGCGGTCCCGGACGCGGGCTCGGACTCGGACGCGCCGAGCAGTTCGCGACCGAGCTCCTCGGCGAGCAGCGCCGGGGTCGGGTGGTCGAAGACCAGGGTGGCCGGCAGCCGCAGGCCGGTGACGGCGGAGAGCCGGTTGCGCAGCTCGACCGCGGTCAGCGAGTCGACCCCGAGCTCCTTGAACGCCCGGTTCGGGTCGACCGGTTCGGGACCGGCGAAACCGAGCACGGCGGCGGCCTGGCCGCGCACCTGCTCCAGCAGCAGCCGGAGCCGGTCCTCCGCGCCGAGTCCGGCCAGCCGGCGGCCGAGGGCCGAACCGGCGGCGGCCGGGTCGGCGCCGGAGACGCGCCGGGTGCCGCCGCGGACGAGTTCGCGCAGCAGCGGCGGCGGCGACCCCGCGCCGGCGGCCAGGGCCGCCTGGTCCAGCCCGGTGGCGACCAGCGCCGGGTGGGGCAGGGCGAGCGCCGCGTCCAGGGCCGCGAGGCCGCGCTCGACGGAGAGCGGCGGGAAGGCGGAGCGGGCGATGCGCTCGCGCTCGGCCCCGGTCAGCCGGCCGGTCATGCCGGCGGTGTCCTGCCACGCGCCCCAGGCCAGCGACAGCGCGGGCAGCCCGGCGGCGCGGCGGCGGTGGGCGAGGGCGTCGAGGTAGGCGTTGGCGGCGGCGTAGCCGGCCTGCCCGGCGCTGCCCAGGGTGCCGGCGGCGGAGGAGTAGAGCACGAAGGCCGCCAGGTCGGCGTGCCGGGTCAGCTCGTCCAGGTGCGCGGCGGCGTCCGCCTTGGCGCGCAGGACGGCGGCGGCGCGCTGCGGGGTCAGGCCGGTGACCACGGCGTCGTCCACCACGCCGGCCAGGTGGAACACCCCGGTCAGCGGGCGGGTGAGCCCGGCCAGCACCGCGGCGAGCGCGTCCCGGTCGGCGGCGTCGCAGGCGATCAGCTCGACCTGCGCGCCCCGTTCGGCCAGCGCCTCGGTGAGCGCGGCGGCGCCCTCGGCGGCGGGCCCGGTACGGCTGAGCAGGGTGAGGTGGCGGACACCGTGGGCGGTCGCCAGGTGCTCGGCGAGGACCCGGCCGAGGCCGCCGGTGCCGCCGGTGACCAGGACGGTGCCGTCCGGGTCGAAGGCGCGCGGCAGGGTGAGGACGACCTTGCCGATCTGGCGGGCCTGGCCGATGTGGCGGAACGCCTCGGGGGCGGTGCGCACGTCCCAGGCGCGCAGCGGCGGCAGCCGCAGCTCGCCGGCGCGGAACAGCTCCAGCAGGGTGGCGAGGATCTCGCCGATCCGCTCGGGGCCGGCCTCGATCAGGTCGAAGGCCTGGTAGCGCACGCCGGGGTGGCGGGCGGCGACCTCGCCGGGGTCGCGGACGTCCGTCTTGCCCATCTCGATGAAGCGGCCGCCGCGCGGCAGCAGGTCGAGCGAGGCGTCGACGAACTCGCCGGCCAGGGCGTCCAGCACCACGTCCATGCCGCGGCCGCCGGTGGCCTCGGCGAAGCGCCGGGCGAAGCCGGTGTCCCGGGAGGAGGCGATCCGGTCGGCGGCGACGCCGAGGGCGCGCACCGCCTCCCACTTGGCCGGGCTGGCGGTGCCGTAGACCTCGGCGCCCAGGTGCCGGGCGACCTGCACGGCGGCGGTGCCGACGCCACCCGCGGCGGCGTGGATCAGCACCGACTCGCCGGCCCGCAGGCCGGCCAGGTCCACCAGGCCGTAGTAGGCGGTGGCGTAGGCGATCGGGACGGCCGCGGCCTCGGCGAAGGACCAGTGCGCGGGCATCGGCGCCAGCAGCCGGTGGTCGGTGACGGCGACGGGGCCGAACGCGGCCGGGCAGAGGCCGAACACCCGGTCGCCCGGGCTCAGGCCCTCGACGTCCGGTCCGACCTCCAGCACCACGCCGGCGGCCTCGCCGCCGAGCACGACCTCGCCCGGGTACATGCCGAGCGCGCCCAGCACGTCGCGGAAGTTCAGGCCCGCCGCGCGCACGCCGAGCCGCACCGCGCCGGGGGCCAGCGGGGCGGCCGGGTCGACCGGCAGCAGTTCGAGGGCCTCCAGGGTGCCCGGGTTGCGGG
>NZ_JBIVVI010001005.1:0-3424 GCF_044757675.1 Kitasatospora sp. NPDC091257 | reverse complement strand
GGTGGGCCCTTCAAGTAGAGGTGGTGGCCTCCGGCAGCGGCGATCTCCAGGGCCCGCCGGGCCTCGTACTGGCCGGCCACATCGGCCATGTCGAGCCGGGCCGCCCGGTCGTCGGGCAGGCCCCGCACCCCCGCGCTGGGCAGCATCAGACCGGCCATCAGCGGATCCGGCCGGCCGCCGATCGGGTCGGGCGGCTCCTCCGGCGCCTCCGCGCCGGTCAGGGTGGCGACGAGCTGGCGCAGGCTGCGGACGCCGATCACCGTCACCCCGGGAACGAGCGAGGCCTCGGGCGCGGTCTGTTCGGCGACCACGACCCGCTCGTACCCCGCGTCGGCGGCGGCCAGCACCGACGGCAGCACCCCCCTGACCGGCCGCACCCGGCCGTCCAGCCCCAGCTCGCCGATGATCAACAGGTCGGCGATGGCGGCGGGGTCGAGCCGTTCCGCGGCGGCCAGCACGGCGCAGGCGACTGCGAGGTCGAAGCCGCTGCCGCTCTTGGGCACCGAGGCGGGGCTGAGGCCGACCGTCAGCTTGCGCTGCGGCCAGGCCTCGCCGCTGTTCACGACCGCGGCACGGACCCGGTCGCGGGCCTCGGTGAGCGCCTTGTCGGGCAGGCCGACCAGGGTGAACGCCGCCACCCCGGGCTCCAGATCGGCCTGGACCTCGACGATCACTCCGTCGACGCCGACCAGCGCGACGGAACAGGTACGGGCGAAGGCCATCTCAGACCACCCCCCGCAGGTGGTCGACCAGGGCCGCACCCCGCGCCCGGTTGACCACCGCGACCAGGTCGATCCGCACTCCGCCCGGCGGGGCGGGCGGCCATTGCGGATCGGTGGGCCCCGGGTCGTAGCCGGGCCCGGCCAACTCCGCGAAGTGACCGGGCCAGCGCTCGGCCATCCAGCGCTCGGCCAGGCGCTGCAGTCGGGCGGCCTTGGCCCGGTCGATGGCCTCGGTGGGCTGCTGGAACCCCCGCTCGGAGCGGGTCTTCACCTCGCAGACCGCCACGGTGTCGCCGTCGAGGGCGACGATGTCCAGCTCGCCCTCGACGCAACGCCAGTTGCGGTCCAGGATGCGGAGCCCGGCCTCGGTGAGGCGGCGGGCGGCGACCCGCTCCCCGTAGCGGCCGAGCCCGTTCTTGGTGCTGCGCTCCGGGATCGCCCGCGGGGCCTTCCCGGCTGCGGCCGTGTCCGGTACTGCCTGGTCCTGCACGACGGTGTGCTGCATGGTGACCACCTCCGCCGAGGAGGCTGCACCAAGGTGCGCGCCGAGGCCCGGGAATTCCCTGTCCCTGTGGACAACCCGGGCCTGTGGACAACTTTTGTCACCCGCAGGAGTGAGAAGCCCCGTTCCTCCCGAAATCGGCTGGACAACGCGGGACGGAGTCGTTCAACGTCAGTTCCCGAAGCCGGACTCGTCCGAGGGCAGCTCCAGGTCGCTCTTCGCGAGTTCCTCGATGTTCACGTCCTTGAAGGTCAGCACCCGGACCTTGCGGACGAACCGGGCCGGCCGGTACATGTCCCAGACCCACGCATCCGCCATCGACACCTCGAAGAACACCTCGCCCTGGACCGAGTGCACCTGCAGCTCGTAGTCGTTGGTGAGGTAGAACCGTCGCTCGGTCTCGATCACGTACTTGAACAGGCCGACGACGTCCCGGTACTCCCGGTAGAGCTTGAGCTCCATCTCGGTCTCGTACTTCTCGAGATCTTCGGCACTCATCCAGGCGTCCCCTCAACTTGTCACGTCCACCCATTGTGGACCACCGCACCCACGGTCAGAGCCGTACCGGATCCACCGGCGGGCCCTCGGCCAGCAGCCGCTCCAGGAAGTCCGCCAGACCGGGCGGATAGACCGTCTCGGCGGTCCCCCTCAGTTCCTCGACCGTCCACCAGCGCGCCGCGAGCAACTGGGCGTGCTCGTCGGCGCCCATGCCCGAGTGGTCCAGCCCCGTCTCCGTGGTCCGGGCCAGGTGGAACCACTGCTCCTGCTCGTAGCGCTGTCCCTGAAAGGAGAACGACACCGTGCCGTACGCCACCAAGGGCCCCAGGTCCACACCCCGCAAGCCGGTCTCCTCGGCGAGCTCCCGCTCGGCGGCCCCGCGCACGTCCTCCCCCGGCTCCAAGCCGCCTCCGGGCGTGAACCACCACGTCTCGCCCGGGGTGGCCGGATCGGCCCCCAGGAAGAGGAGGATGCGGTCCAGCCCGTCCAGCAGCAGGATCCGCGCCGCCCTGCGGCGCCGTGCTGTCATGGCAGCGCTCCACGCTCCTTCCGTCCGCATCGGTGGCGCTACCGATCCTGCCACCCGCCGCGGCCGTCCGGGGCGATGTTCGGCAGAGCGGCCCGCCGGGCGACGGTCCCGCTCAGGCGCCGCGCCCCCGGAGCCGGCGGGCCAGACCCGCCACCCCGCCCACCACCGAGGTCACGAGGATCAGCGCCGCGCCCGCAACGGCGGCGGCGGCGAGGGGCCCCAGCGGCCCCGGCTTCGAGGCCTTCGGGCCCGCGAAGCCGTCGAAGTCCGTGACCCGGTCGAGCAGGCCCATGCGGCCGAAGGGCAGCACCGTGGCCTCGACCCTGGCCTCGACGGCCTCGGCCGGGACGGTCCCGTCGTCGACCTCCAGGTGGGTGCGGGAGTCGAGCGAGCCCATCCGGTTGTCGCCGAGCAGGAACAGCCGGCCCTGCGGCACGGTCACGCTGAACGAAGCGCCCTGGCGGCCCTGCGTCGCGAGGTAGGGCTCGTCCACCGGCTGCCCGTTGACCGTCAGCCGGTAATCGGCCCCGGTGGTGGCGACGGTGTCCCCGCCGACCGCGACCACCCGCTTGACCATGAGCTCACCGCCCCAGGCCTGGTCCCGGAAGACCACCACGTCGCCCCGCCCGATGTCGCCGCCGCCGACCTTGCGGGCGAGCACGGTGTCGCCGGCGCGCAGGGTCGGGTGCATCGAGGCGGTGGGGATCTTGTACGGCCGGTAGTCGATCGCGATCAGGGCGAAGCCGCCGACCATCAGTACCAGCCCCAGCGCCAGGGCGACGCCCTGGAGCACCGCGGCGGCCCCGCGGCGCCCACGGGCGGGTACCGGAGGGCGGTCGACCGTCTGCTCCACGACACTGCTCATCGACACCGTCCACCTCTGGCCGACCGGAGAACACCACTGGCACGCCGGAGGCACGGGCGGAAAAGCCGACGGGCCGTGGCACGTCCGAGCAGATTACTCGTCGGTACCACGGCCCGCGCAAGAGCCGGGGCCAACCCGGCGGAACACGATCCGGTGGAGCTCAGGACTCCTTGCGGTGCTCCGCCCGGCCCCGCACCCGACGGACCAGCGGGAGCAGGGCATTCGGTGGAGGTCGTGGACTACGCCTTGGGCCGGAGCGGCGAGAAGTGCTGGTCGGCGTCCGCGTGCGAGCGTCGAGTGGAACCGAC
>NZ_JBIVVI010001004.1:0-3424 GCF_044757675.1 Kitasatospora sp. NPDC091257 | reverse complement strand
CCCCACCGGACGGCGCGTTCAGCATCGGCTGAGCCCAGGCCCCGCACGCACGGCGGTCGGAAAACCGGTGGGCCTCCTGCTTCCGCCCGGGTAGCGTGCGGGGACGATCCCGGAGGAGGCGAGGCGATGCGGCCGTTGCTGCTGGTGGACGTCGACGGACCGCTGAACCCGTGCGCGGCGAAGCCCTACCGGCGGCCCGAGGGCTACGAGACCCACCGGTTGACGACGCCGCGCTGGGAGGCGGCCGAGCGCCGTCGGCTCACGGCCTGGGGCCTTCCCCACAAGGCGCCGAAGCCCCTGCGGGTCTGGCTCAACCCGGCCCACGGCCCGGCCCTCGCGGCGCTTCCCTTCGACCTGGCGTGGGCGACGACGTGGCAGGAGGAGGCCAACGCCTTCATCGGCCCCTTGCTGGGGTTGCCCGCCCTGCCGTACATCCCCTGGTCCGAGCCGCGGCCCGAGCCGGGCGGCGGGGTGTTCTGGAAGACCCCGCAGATCGTCGCCTGGGCGAAGGGCCGCCCGTTCGCCTGGGTCGACGACCTGATCACGGACGCCGACCGGGCCTGGGTGGAAGCCCACCACCCGGGCCCGGCACTGCTCCACCACGTCGACCCGAAGGCCGGCCTGACGGTCCAGGACTTCGCCCGACTGACGGACTGGTCCAACGCGCTCGGCTGACCGCACGAGCGGCCCGAGCCTTCGAGGTCAGACGGGCGGCGTCAGGTCGCTCTCGCTGATGGTGTACGTGAGCGGGGGGTAGACGAAGTCCGTTTCCGTGTTCTCACGGCGCCGCAGTCGGTAGAACTCGTGCCTCTGCTCGTCGTCGGCCGACACGAGGCGCTCACCCTGGGGGAGGCGCGCCTGTCCGTCGCGAAACCGGACGAGTGTTTTTGACGTTCGAAAGGTTACGCCCAGCCATTGGTTGTCCGCCGTGCGGGCGGCCGGGTCCAGGACGATCTTGTGTCTGAGTCGCCGGTTCGAGTCGACGGAGAACGCGACGATACTGTGGTGGGCGAGGGGGATCTCGAACTTCCCACCATCGGGCCCCTTCGATTCGAAGATCAGCTTCCTCGGCGGGCTCGCGTCGGGATGCTGGTAGCAGGAGAAGACGGCGATGAACGACTCGTCGGCCAGATCGAGGGCCTGGTCGGAGTGGCCGCCCATGGTTGCGTAGGCGTTCGTGTAGCTCTCGATGAGAGCGTTGTTGAAGCCGACCGAAAGCGCCGCCCGTTCTTGAACCTGTCGTGCCAGCCGTTCGTGCACGGCCCGGAAGCGCTGCGTCGGGCTGCTGTAGCGAGTGGTGGTCCGTACGAGGGGCGCATCACCCGCCTCGTCGATCCTGGCGAGCACGGCGCCTCGGCGGCCCTTCCCCACCTCTTCCAGGCGGGCCGACGCGGACAGTTCCGCGAAGAGGTTCCCCTCGGTGGGCAGTGTGCACGAGAGGATCTCGTCCGAGATCCTAGATGCGGGGGGCAAGGTAGTCTCCCGTGTTCATGCTGAAGAGGAATTCGTCGCCGTAGTCCATGAAGGACGAGGTCCTGTTCTCCTCGGCGTACAGCCTGCGCAGCTCGTCCATGCCGGCCGGTGTGGGTGGCTCCAGTTCCACCGGTTCTCCGTCCCGTTCGAGGAACGTGCGGCCGTCCTTGTGGACGGCTTCGGTGTTGGAACAGCGCACCACGTAGCCCAGGCGGGTCGGGAGCAGTTCGGCGTCCAGCGACGAGGGCCGGATCTCGTGGGTGTAGAGGCGGTTGGTGGACAGCGGCATGAAGAACACGGAGCCGGGGTGGAGGGTGACGGTGAACTGCGGGGGGAGTGCGACCCCGTCGAGTTCCGCGGTCCGCTCCTTGAGGCGGAAGTGGAGTCTGGTCAGCCCGCTGGCGCCCTTCACCCCGAAGTCGTAGGCGTCCT
Source organism: Kitasatospora sp. NPDC091257 (assembly GCF_044757675.1). NCBI lineage: Bacteria > Bacillati > Actinomycetota > Actinomycetes > Kitasatosporales > Streptomycetaceae > Kitasatospora > Kitasatospora sp. NPDC091257. The sequence goes on along the minus strand of NZ_JBIVVI010001004.1, from coordinate 1,519 downwards.
CGGCCAGGGGCTGCAGCTTGTCGAGCCGGTCGTAGAAGGTGCAGAAGGCCATGATGCCGTTGGCGGGCATGTCCTTGGTCTTGTCGGCATGGGCCGAGATCTTCGCCTTGGACTGCTTGCGCTCGGCCGTGGCAAGGGTGTTGTGGTAGATCTGCGCGAGGACGTGATTCAGCGGTGCCTGGTTCCGGAAGACGGCGGCGGCCTCGCGGTTCAGCGCTTCGACGATGCGCGTGTCGGTCGGGCGGAAGCTCTCGGTCGGCCCCGAGAGATTCGTGGAGCACCGGAGCAGGCGGAAATGCAGTTCGTCACCGTTGCGCGTGACGGGCGTCAGATAGATCCCGCTGCGATGGGCCGCGCCGGGCTTGGTGGACTCCGTCAGGGACTGGAACGCGTGCTCCGTACGGATCCGCCCGAAATGATCGTCGCCGAGTCCGAAAAAGCGGCGGTAGTACACGCCGACGCCGTGTACGCGGACGGGGACCCGGCCGAGGTCGACGAGGCTCCAGGGTTCGCCGACGTCCTCGCGGTAGCCGTGCGACAGCTCCCGGATGACGAATACCCGCGCAGCCGCGGCCAGTTGACGGCCACTGATCCCGGATACGTCGCCACACAGGTAGACCGTCCTCCGGGCGAGGTCGGGCGAGCCGGAAGCAAGCTCCTCCGGCGTGATCGTGGACCCGAAGAAGTCCCTGATCACGTCGTTGTCCTGCGACATCGAAGGTGCGACCAGGATGTTGCCCGCATCCTCGATGCGGGCTTCCGTCGGCTCTGTTGTGTGCATCAAACGGTACCTGTCATTCGCGGATCCTGGTGGATTCTCAAACCGTGGACATGGCCATGGCCCGCACTCATTCATTCAATTCGGGGTAGTGGCCGCGCTGGTACGTCGACAGCTGGGAGACGGCGAGCTCTGCCTCGCCGCGGCAGATGACGCAGACGCGGCGCCGGTGGCACGCGGGGCAGTTGACCCGCCCGCGGGTCTCGTCGGGCAGCCAGCCGCGTCCCCCGCAGTCGTAGCACCAGCCCAGGCCTTCGCACTCGTAGCAGAGCACGAATCCGGCCGTGACGGTCTCGGCCGTGCGCACCGGCTCGGGCCGCTGGAACTCCTCCGGTTCGTACAGGGCCATCGCCGGTGTCTGCCCGCTGAACCACACGGTGGAGGTGTGGTCGACCGTACGGATCTCGATGCTGCAGCCGTCGCGGCGGCCGGTGACCACGATGCGGGGCGTTCCCTTGGCGTCCTCCTGCGAGGTCGCGACCGCCCAGCCCGCGGAGTGGAGCAGCGCGGCCGCGCGAGCGGCGGTGGCGGCGGCGCCGGCATGCGCGGGGCGCTTCCCCGTGCTGCCGCTGGCCGAGTACTGGTAGCGGAGCGGTTCATGCCAGTCGACGACCTGTGGCGTGTCGAGCAGCGGCAGGCCGAGATCGCTGCCGGGGGCCAAGTCGTCGATCAGCTCGACCAGTTGTGACCGCAGGGCCAGGCCCAGCCGGTCCAGCTCTTCCCGCGCACCCGGTACGGGCC
>NZ_JBIVVI010001003.1:0-3426 GCF_044757675.1 Kitasatospora sp. NPDC091257 | reverse complement strand
GCTGGATTCCGGGCTGCGTCCGGTCCCGGTGGGTGCGGCGGGTGAGCTGTACATCGCGGGTGTTCAGCTGGCGCGCGGCTACCTGGGCCGTCCGGGGCTGACGGCGGAGCGGTTCGTGGCCTGCCCGTTCGGTTCGGCCGGGGAGCGGATGTACCGCACCGGCGACCTGGCGCGGTGGCGCGCCGACGGGGCGCTGGAGTACCTGGGCCGGACCGACGACCAGGTGAAGGTGCGCGGTTACCGCATCGAGCTGGGCGAGATCGAGTCCGCGCTGCTCGGCCGGCCCGGCATCGCGCAGGGTGTGGTGATCGTCCGCGAGGACGTTTCGGGCGACAAGCGGCTGACGGCCTACGTCGTCCCGGTCACCGGTGCCGAGGTGGACACGGCCGAGGTCAGGACGGCCCTGGCCGCCGTCCTGCCCGACTACATGGTTCCCTCCGCCGTCATCGCCCTGGACGCTCTGCCACTGACCGTCAACGGCAAGCTCGACCGCCGCGCCCTCCCGGCCCCCGACCGCACGGCGGAGCTGGAGGCCTCCTACCGCGCCCCCCGGACGCCCGAGGAGACCCTCCTGTGCGAGGCGTTCGCCGAGGTCCTCGGTCTGGAGCGGGTCGGCATCGACGACAACTTCTTCGAACTCGGCGGGCACTCGCTGCTGGCCACCCGGCTGGTCAGCCGGATCCGTTCCGCCCTGGAGGTCGAACTGCCTCTCAGGGCGATCTTCGAGAGCCCCACCGTGGCGGGCCTCTCGTCCCACATCAACCGTCCCAAGCGCACCAGGCCCGCCCTGCGTCGTCGCACCAGGCAGGAGGAGATCTGATGATCCCGTTGTCCTACGCTCAGCAGCGGCTGTGGTTCCTCGGGCAGTTGGAGGGGCCGAGCGACACGTACAACATTTCGCTCCCCCTGCGCCTGCGGGGAGCCCTGGACCGTGAGGCCCTGCGGGACGCCCTGAGGGACGTGGTGGAGCGCCACGAGGTCCTCCGCACCGTCTTCCCGGCCAAGGACGGCAAGCCGTACCAGAAGGTCCTGGCCGCCGAGTCGGCCCGGATCGATCTGCCGGTGACCGAGGTGGACACGGCGGACCTGCCGGCGGCGCTGGCCGAGGCCGCCCGGCACACCTTCGACCTGGAGCACGACATCCCGTTCCGGGCCTCGCTGTTCGCCACCGCGCCGGACGACCACGCGCTGATCGTCGTGATGCACCACATCGCGAGCGACGGATGGTCGAGGGGCCCGCTCGCACGGGACCTCTCCGTCGCCTACGCGGCGCGCCGGGGCGGGCGGGCGCCCGAGTGGGAGCAACTGGAGGTCCAGTACGCCGACTACACCTTCTGGCAGCAGGACGTGCTCGGCGCCGACGAGGATCCGGAGAGCCTCCTCAACGAGCAGCTGGCGCACTGGCGCCAGGCGCTCGCGGGCATGCCGCACGAGCTGGAGCTCCCGGTCGACCGGCCGCGTCCCACCCGCGCCTCGCACGTGGGCGGCGTGGTCGACCTGACCGTGCCCGCCGGGCTCCACGAGCGACTGGTGCGGACCGCCAAGGCCGAGGGCGCCACCGTCTTCATGGCGGCGCAGGCGGGCCTCGCCGTCCTGCTGTCGCGGCTCGGGGCCGGGAACGACATCCCGATCGGCGTGCCGATCGCCGGGCGCCTGGACGAGGCCCTGCACGACCTGGTCGGCCTGTTCGTCAACACGCTGGTGCTCCGGGCGCGGGTCGCCGACGAGGCCACCTTCCGGGACCTGCTCCGGCAGGTCCGGGAGACGTCGCTGGAGGCGTTCTCCCACCAGGACCTGCCGTTCGAGCGCCTGGTGGAGGACCTGGCGCCGGCCCGCTCGATGTCCCGCCACCCGCTGTTCCAGGTGACCCTGAGCGTCCAGAACAACGCGGACGCGGAGCTGCGGCTGCCCGGACTGGAGGTCGAGCCGCTGAGCGGCGACCAGCGTCCGGCCAAGTTCGACCTCGACGTCCAGCTCGCCGAGCGCTTCGACGCCCAGGGCCGGCCCGCCGGTCTGGCCGGCAGCATCACCTACGCCGCCGACCTGTTCGACGCGGCGACCGTCGAGGCGATGGCGGAGCGGTTCGTCCAGGTCCTCGACTCGGCGCTCTCGGACCCCGACCGGCCGCTCGGCCTGCTGGAGGTGACGAGCCCGGCCGAGCGCCACCGCCTGCTGGACGCGTGGCACACCCCCGCGCGCGGCACCCGGCCGGCGGCGACCCTGCCGGCGCTCTTCGCGGCGCAGGTCGAACGGACGCCCGACGCCGTCGCCGCGGTCCTCGGCGACGCCCGGCTCACGTACGCGGAACTCGCCGAGCGCTCGGACGCGCTGGCCGCCCTGCTGGTCCGGCACGGCGTCGGGCCCGAGACCTCCGTCGCGGTCTGCCTCGAACGCTCGCTCGACCTGGTCGTGGCCCTGCTCGCCGTGCTGAAGGCCGGCGGCGCCTACCTGCCGGTCGACCCGGCCTCGCCGTCGGACCGCATCAGCTTCGTGTTCGCGGACTGCGCCCCCGCCCTGGTGATCACCTCCACCGCGTCGGCGGGAGCGGTCGCGCACGAGGAGGCCGTCCGCCGGGTGGTCCTGGACGACCCGGAGACCCTCGCGCGGCTGTCCGCCGGCAAGGGCGACGTGCCGCTGCCGGCCGAGGTCCCCGGCGCGCTGTCCCCGGCGAACACCGCGTACATCATCTACACCTCGGGCTCGACGGGCCGCCCCAAGGGTGTCGTCGTCCCGCACGGGAACGTGGTGCGCCTGCTCGACGAGACGCAGCCGTGGTTCGAGTTCGGCGCCGACGACGTGTGGACCTGGTTCCACTCCTTCGCCTTCGACTTCTCGGTGTGGGAGCTGTGGGGCCCGCTGCTCCACGGCGGCCGCCTGGTCGTCGTGCCGGTCGAGGTGTCCAGGTCGCCGGTCGAGTTCCTGCGCCTGCTGGCGGGCGAGGGCGTGACCGTCCTCAACCAGACGCCGTCCGCGTTCTACCAGCTGGCCCAGGCCGAGGCCCAGCACCCGGACCTCGGGTCCGAACTGCGGCTGCGCACGGTCGTGTTCGGCGGCGAGGCGCTCGACACCGGCCGCCTGCGCGAGTGGTACGCGCGGCACCGTGACGACGCCCCGCGACTCGTCAACATGTACGGCATCACCGAGACCACCGTGCACGTGAGCCACCTCCGGCTCGACCGGTCGACGGCCGTCGAGGGCTCCCTGGGCAGCCCGATCGGCGAGGGCATCCCCGGACTGCGCGTCTACGTGCTGGACGCCGGACTGCGGCCGGCGCCGGTCGGCGTGCCGGGCGAGATGTACGTCGCGGGCGACCAGCTGGCGCGTGGGTACCTGAACCGTCCGGGTCTGACGGCGGAGCGCTTCGTGGCCTGCCCGTTCGGCGGTGCGGGGGATGGGCCCCTCCTGCCCGGTGGCGGGCAAGGAGGG
>NZ_JBIVVI010001002.1:0-3432 GCF_044757675.1 Kitasatospora sp. NPDC091257 | reverse complement strand
GCGTCGGCGCCGCCCGCCACGAGTCCACCGGTTCCGCGCCACCTGGTCGAGGAGTAGAGGTCGAGGAGTGGACGAGGGACGGTCGAGAAGGAGGCTCCAACGACCGCGGCACCCGCCGGGTGGTGACCGGCGACTCCGGCGAGCAGTACTGGTCCGCCGACCACTACGCCACCTTCCAGGAGATCGACTCCCGCTGCTGAACGGGGCCGGCCGGGCCGCCCGCACCGCGTCGGCGGCCCGCCTCACCGCGCCCGCCGCCAGGTGATCCGGGGGTGCGGTGCGTGCGGGCCGGTGGTGACCAGGGCCGTCAGCTCGTGGAGCACCGGGGCCGGGTCGCGGCGGAGCTGGGCCGGGGTGGTGCGCACCACCGGGAGGCCGGCGGCGGTGAGGCGGTTGGCGCGGGCCAGCCCCCGTTCGTGCTCGGCCGGGCGCAGGTGCCAGGCGCGGGAGTCGATCTCCAGGGCCACGCAGGCGTGCGGCCAGTAGGCGTCCGGGACGGCGAGGAAGCGGCCGTCCAGGAAGAGCACCGGGTTCCACAGCGGGTCCGGCAGCCCGGCGTGCGCCAGCAGTTCGCGGGCCTCGCCCTCCACCACCGACCGCACCCCGACCGTCAGCTCCTCCACCACCCCGGCCACCTGGGGCAGCCCGAGCGCACCCGGGCGGGACAGCAACTGGTCGAGCAGTTCGCCGAGTTCGCAGTGCCGCCGCTGGACGGCCTCCGCGCACAGCGCCCGGAACCGGCGCTGCCCGGTCTCCCTCGGCGCGAGGTCCGCCAGGGCCCGGGCGACCGTGGTGCTCCACAGTCCGTCGGCGCGTTCGAAGCCGCCCGGCATCGCCCCGGACGCCCGGTGGATCCGGACGAACTCCCGGTCCCCGACCCGTCGTTGGCCGGGGATCAGGATGTCGACCGCGTTCAGGTCGGACGGGTGGCCGGCGCTCGGCAGTCCGGCCTCGGCCAGGACCGCCAGGCCGGTCAGCAGCACCTCCCCGGTCCGTGGTTCGCGTCCCTTCGGCGTCGCGTACGCCAGGGCGGCCCGCAGCCTCTGATGGAACGTCAGTCTTCCGCTCTGCAGGCAGATCACCCGGGGCAGCACCTGCTGCCACGGCCCGCCCGGCCGCAGCCGGTGGGCGATGGTGCCGGAGGGCACCCCGAGCCGGCGCAGCTGCGCGCGGGTGGCGATGTGCTGCTGGTCGGCGCCGAGCAGGGCGACCGGATCGAGGGGATTCGCGCGGGTCATGCCCCGGTGCCTGCCCGCCGGAATCGGAGGTATGCGAAACATCCCCCGTCGGTGGGGCCGGCGGTCACGGGTGTTGACGCGACGGCGGCCGAGCCGCTCAGCTGGATGCCATATGACCATTCCATTCACGCACGCCGGCCCCGCGCTGGACGCGCTCCTCGGCCTCCGCACGGGCGACGCCCTCGGAGCCCAGTTCTTCGTCCCGGAGACCGCCCGGACCCACCTCGCCGCCCGCACCGAACCGCCCGGCCCCTGGCCCTGGACCGACGACACCGAGATGGCCTGCTCGGTCCACGCCGCGCACACCGAGCGCGGCGCGATCGACACCTTCGACCTCACCTACGCCTTCGCCCTGCGCCATGACTTCGACCGCGGCTACGGCCCGGCCGCCAACCGGCTGCTCCGGCTGATCCGCGAGGGCGGCGACGCCCGGCGGCTGGCCGCCGAACTCTTCGACGGCCAGGGCTCCTACGGCAACGGCGCCGCGATGCGGGTCGCCCCGCTGGGGGCGGCGTACGCCGAGGACCCGGCCGCCGTCGTCCGGCCCGCCGCCGACACCGCCCTGATCACCCACACCCACCCGCAGGCCGTGGACGGCGCGATCGCGGTCGCGGTGGCGGCCGCGTACGCGGTGCGGGCCCGCACCCGGCCGATGACACCGGAGCGCTTCCTGGAGTCGGTGGCCGGCCTCACCACGAACGGGGCGGTCAGGGACGGCCTGGTGGAGGCCCGCGGACTGCTCGCCCGGTCGGACTTCCGGCTCGCCGCGCAGGTGCTCGGCAACGGCAGCCGGACGTCCGCGGCGGACACCGTCCCGTACGCGCTGTGGTGCGCCGCCCGGAACCTGGCCGACTACCGCGCCGCCGTGTGGGACGCGATCGCGGCCGGCGGCGACATGGACACCGTCGCGGCGATCACCGGCGGGGTGGTGGCCGCGCACGCCGGCACCGGCGGCATCCCGCGGACCTGGCTGGCCGCCTGCGAGCCGCTGCCCGACTGGGCGTTCCCGGAGCCGGGCGGCGTCCGCGCGGCCGGCGAACCGCACCTGACGCCGATCGGCCTGCCCCGCCCGCACCCCGTGCCCGACCTGCTCTGGTCGGACGCCGACTGGGAGCGGATCAGGCGCGGCCTGCGGGCCCGGGGCGCGGACGAGCGCTGGGTCCCGGTCGTCTCCGAGGGCGTGCTGCACCTGTACCGCGGCGTGGACGGCGCGGAGGTCTACCGGGTCCGGGTGGCCCGGGTGCGGGGTGGCTGGCGGCCGGTGGAGGCCCTGGTCGAGGCGCACCCGGGACGCCACCGGGCCTGGGACGACCACGGCGCGCTGTCGGCCGTCCTGCCGGTGGCCGTCTTCGGCCACGAGCCGTTCCGGGACGGCCTCAGGCGGTGATCATCAGCTGCCCGGCGCCGCTGCCGCCCTGTCTAAGGCACTCCTGGTTGATCGCCGGATCCGGGGCGCTCGGCGAGGTGGCGGCGGCGATCCGCAGCTCGATGATGTCCCGGACGGCCGGCCACTCGTCGTCGAGGATCGAGTAGAACGCGGTGGAGCGCACCACGCCGTCCAGCCCGCGCGAGTGCGCCCGGCGGACGCCCTCGGAGGTCGCGCCGAGCCGTTCGATGGCGGTGCGCGAGCGCAGGTTGCGGGCGTCCGCGCGCAGCGAGATCCGCTGCACGCCCCAGGTCTCGAAGGCGTGGCGCAGCATCAGCAGCTTGGCCTCGGTGTTGATGCCGGTGCCCTGGGCGCGCGGCGAGAGCCAGGTGTTGCCGATCTCGGCCGCGTCCGGGACGGCCGTGGCCGGATCGCCGAACGGGACCCCGGGCACGGGCGGCCACACCATCGGGCCCTGCCAGTAGTCGAGTTCCAGGAACCGGGTGGAGCCGACCACCCGGCCGTCGGCGAGGTTCACCGTCGCGAACGGCAGTGACCGGCCCGCGGCCTGGTCGGCGAGCGCCCGCGCGACGTAGTCGCGGGCGGCCTCCCGGCCGTGCGGGACGGGGGTGAAGGCGTAGGTCGTACGGTCCTCGGCGCCGGCCTCGGCGATGGCCTCGGCATGGTGCGCGGCGAGGGGCTCCAGCCGCACGGTGCGGCCGGTGAGGATGACAGGTACGGGCACGGAACCTTGGTCCTTCATCGGTCGGAGGGTGCCTCCCGCGCCGGGGTACGGCTCGGGGTGCTCTGGGCTGGGTACGCCTGGGC
>NZ_JBIVVI010001001.1:0-3436 GCF_044757675.1 Kitasatospora sp. NPDC091257 | reverse complement strand
GATGCGAGCTGACAACAGCCAGCACATCGTCGACGCCGCCCGTCGCCGCAGTGAGTACCCCTTCCACCGACTCCTCCGGCCTCCCCGGCGCGTCCCGGCACCTACGCCAGGGCGCTCCAGTACGGACAGCGGACGTACGGCAGCGGCGGCGCGCAGTGGTCGACGCTCCCGGACAGCACCGGGCCCCGCTCCGAGCGGGCCACTCCCGGCGAACTCGCGGTCAGCCCGGCCTCGCCCGACTCGCCGAAGCGCAGTGCCAGCCGGTAGCCGTCCGGGGTGGTCGCGGCGACGCCCGGGCGCTCCTGGCCGGCGTTCAGCGAGGTGATCGTCCAGCCGCGCCGCCGCCAGTGCCGCTCCACCACGTCCGCCAGCACCGCCCGCCGGGGCAGCGAGACGACGGTGAGGAGGTCCCGGCCCCGGGTGACGTACCAGAGCAGCTCCGACTCGCGCCCCGGCAGCGGCAGCCGCGCCCCCGCCCGTGCGGGCGCCCCCTGCCAGACCGGCGCCGGACGGACCGCGTCCAGGGTGTCCTGGAGCAGCGTCTCGCAGTGCTCGGCGGCATCGAGTTGATCGACCGTCACCCCCGGCTCCGACCCCGGCCCGGACCCCGGCCGACGGACCGGCGCGACTCTCGCGCCTCCGGGGCCGCCGCCCGGACATCCGACGTTCAGCTCGGCACCACCTGACTGCACAGGGCCCTCCGTACTCCTCCCGGCGTTCAACCCGGGCAGGCATTCCGTCACTGCTTGGACGGCGGGCGGGTACGGGCAGTTCCCCTCCCGGCTCCATCCCTCACCGTTCCCACACCTCAAAGTGCACTGCACGGTGCAGTTGAATCACTGATCTGCACCGTGTAGTTTACTTCTCGTGCCGAGCCGCCGGGCCGAAACCGCCGTCCGGCCGCTTGCCGCACGTCTTCTGACCCACCGTCCGCCCCCTGTCGAGAGGACCCGCCATGCCCGTCATCACCGTCGGCACCGCCCGCATCCCCTACCGCGTCGTCGGCGACGGCCCCGACACCCTCGTCCTGGTGCACGGCACCGGCCCCGGCTCGGCCATGTGGGACGGCCTGCTGGACGCCTTCACCGACCGCTGCACCGTGCTGCTGCCCGACCTCTCCGGCAGCGAGGCCGCCGACGACGACGGCGCGCCGCTCACCCTGGAGGCGCTGGCCGCCCAGGTCGCCGCCGTGATCGAGGACGCCGGCCGCGGCCCCGCCGACGTCCTCGGCTTCTCGCTCGGCGCCGTCGTCGCCACCGCGACCGCCGCCCTGCACCCCGAGCGGGTCCGCCGGCTGATCGCCGCCGCCGGCTGGATCAGCGCGGACCAGGACGAGTACCTGCGGCTCTCCATGGCCACCTGGCTCTCGCTCGCCGACCACCCCGCCGCGTTCGGCGGCTACGCCACCCTCACCGCCTTCAGCCGCGGCTTCCTCGACCGGATCGGGCGCGCCGCCGTCCAGGCCAACACCGCCTACATGCAACCGACTCCGGGCACCCTGCGGCACATCGCCCTCAACCTCGGACTGGACCTCGGCCCGCTGCTCCCGCGCGTCCAGGCGCCCGCCCTGGTGATCGGCTGCACCCAGGACGCGACCGTCCCGGTGGAGAACGCCCGCCGGCTGCACACCGCCCTGCCCGGCAGCGCCTACGCCGAGTTCGACACCGGCCACATCGTGCTCGCCGAGGAGACCGAGGCGTTCACCGGCACCGTCCGGGACTTCCTCGCGGCCGCGTGACCGGCCGTCGCACGACCGACCGCCGCGCGACCGGCCGTCGTGCAACCGACCGCCGGGAGGGAGCGGGCGGCGGCGTACGGGAGGTCCGGCCGGCGGGCGCGCACGGCCCGGGCGACCGGCGCGCGGAGCACACCATTGCCCGAGAGGCAAGCCCTGCTCCAGAAAGGCCGATTACCGCGCATGGTGATCCTTATCGAATTGACTGAACGTCAACTTCAAAGGTGAGACTGCCTTGTCAGCGACATCCGCAAGGAGACCACCATGCGCATACTCTTCACCGGCCCCACCGCGGCCGGTCACCTCTACCCGATGGTGCCCACCGCCCAGGCGCTGCGCGCCGTCGGGCACGAGGTCCTGTTCGCCGTCGGACAGCCGGTCGAGCTGATCCGGTCCGCGGGCTTCCCCATCGTCCAGATCGGCGACGGCCGGAGCCTGCGGGAGATCATCGAGGAGGCTCTCGGCGGCAAGGTCGAGTACGTCAACCGGAACAGGACCCAGGACGAGATCCTCGACATGGCGGCCGCGATGTTCGCGCGCGCCTCCCGTCCCGACGTGGACGGTCTGCTGGCGGCCGCCACCGACTGGGGCGCCGACCTGATCGTCCACGACTCCTTCGCGGCCGCCGCCCCGCTGGTCGCCGCCCAGCTCAAGATCCCGTCGGTGGTGCAGAACTTCGGTGCCAGCCCCGGCGGTCCCATGACCGAGCTGGTGGCCTCGCACGTGTCCGACCTGTACGAGGAGCGCGGCCTGACCGGCCCGGGCATCGCCGCGGTGCTCAACGTCGGCCCGCTCGGCGGCGACCCGGACGGCCTGCCGATGCGCTACGTCCCGTACAACGGCGGCGGCATCGTCCCGGCCGAGTTCCTCCGCAAGGCCGACCGCCCGCGGGCGGTCGTCACCCTGGGCACCGTGCTCGCCGAACTCGACGGCGTCCGCGCGGTGGTCCGCCTGGTCGAGGCGGCGGCCGAGGTCGACGCCGACTTCCTGCTCGCGGTCGGCAGCGCCGACCTCGCCCCGCTCGGCACCCTGCCCGCCAACGTCCGCGGCCTGCCCTGGGTCCCGCTCAACGAACTGCTCGGCCGCGCCGACGCGCTGATCCACCACGGCGGCTCGGGCACCATGCTGACCGCCCTCCAGGCGGGCCTGCCCCAGCTGCTGCTCCCCCAGGGCGCGGACCACTTCCTCAACGCCGACGCCATCACCGCCACCGGCGCCGCCCTGAGCTCCACCTCCGACGCCGTCGACACCCCGCTGCTCACCCGCATCCTCACCGACGCCGCGCTGCGCGACGCCGCCCACCGCCTGCAGGCCGACAACGCCGCCCTGCCCACCCCGGCCACCCTGGTCCCCGGCCTGGAGGGCCTCGCCGCCCGCCGCTGATCCACTGATCCATTGCCGGCTCCGGCCCACCCGGACGGCGCACGACAGCCGCGGGCCGACCGGCCTGCGGCTGTCGGCCGTCTGCGGGCGCCTGTCGGTCGGCCGTCTGCGGGCGTCTGTCGGCGGGGCCGGGTCGCGCCGGGGCTCGACGCACACCCGCGCCGGCCGGCTCCGCCCACCGGATACCAGCTGGCGGCGCCCCGGAACCAGATCGATCCCGGCCACTTCGATGCTCTGCCGCCCCACGAACACCGCACGGCGACGGTGACGAGCCGCACGATCTCCTCGTCGGTGAGCAGGTCCGGCTTGGCGAGCCAC
>NZ_JBIVVI010001000.1:0-3439 GCF_044757675.1 Kitasatospora sp. NPDC091257 | reverse complement strand
CCCGACGCCGTACGAACGTCGGAACGGCCCCGCCGCGGAGCTTCCGCGGCGGGGCCGTTCTCGTGTCGTCAGGGGCGGGGGAGGATCAGCGGGCCTGGCCGCCCTTGGGCATCCGGGCGCCCTTCGGCATCGGACCCTTGGGGATCGGCGCCTTGGAGAGCAGGTCGCCCAGCGCGCGCAGGCGGTCGTTGGTCTCGGTGACCTGGGCGGCGGTGATGGCGCGGGGCAGGCGCATCAGGTGGATCTGGAGCTTCTTCAGCGGGATCTCGTCCTCGCCGTTGCCCACCACGATGTCGTGCACCGGCACGTCGCCGACCACGCGGGCCATCTTCTTCTTCTCGGAGGCCAGCAGCTGGCGGACCCGGTTCGGGTTGCCCTCGCCGATCAGCGCGATGCCGGCCCGGCCCACGGCGCGGTAGACCGCGTCCTGGTTACGGGTGACCGCCACCGGGGTGCTGTTGGAGCTCCAGCCGCGCCGGATGTTGTTCAGCACCGCGGCGACTGCCCCCGGCTGCCCCTCCATCTGACCGAACGCGGCCCGCTCGGCCCGGCGCCCGAAGACGATCGCCATGGCCAGCACGGCCACGATGAAGCCCAGGATGCCCAGGTAGACGGGATGCTCGATCGCGAAGCCGATGGCGAGGAACACGCCGAAGGTCAGCAGGCCGACGCCGGCGATGATCAGGCCGATCTTGGTGTCGACCTTCTTGGTCATGGTGTACGCCAGACGGATCTGCTTCAGTCGCCCGGGGTTCTCGGATGTTTCCCTCGCCATAACGCTCATGGTACGTGGCACGGGTACGGGATATCCAAGCCCGGGTACCCGTTCGCCCCAACCGTGACCCGTGTGCCCGTACGCCGTCGCACAGAGCGACGCCGGGGGGCCCTGTGACGTCGAAGCGTTATCGCCGATGGCGACGCCGATGCGTTACCGCCGGAGCACTACCGCCGACGCCGATGCGTCAGCGCCGGAGCACTACCGCCGGACCGGCCGCGGCTGTGCCGTCCGGGCCGCCGCGTCGTCGTGCCGGCGGTCCGCCGCGTACCGGCGGTTCTCGCACACCGCCGCCCACGCGTTGCGGCGCGCGTGCCGCTGGCCGGGAGCGAGCAGGACGCTCTCGGCGAACCGCAGCGCCACCCCCACCGACCGGATCCGCATCTGAACCCGCATGCCGAACAGCTCCTCTCGTGGCTGAGAAGAATCGAACGCTCACCAGGCGTCCAGAGTCCCCACCCCGTGTTACCAGCCCGTGACCAGCCAGTCAAAGCGTGGTGAAAACCGGAAGGGCGGAGCCGAAGCTCCGCCCTTCCCGTGGCTCGAACCGATCGGTGGACCGGGAGGCCGCCGTCGGACCGCCGTCACACGCGTGATCGGACCGCGATCAGACCGCGGCCTGCGCGCGCCGCTCCAGCGCCTGCCGGTACAGCCGGCCGGCCCGGTACGACGAACGCACCAGCGGGCCCGACATGACGCCGGCGAAGCCCAGCTCCTCGGCCTCCTCCTGGAGCTCGACGAACTCCTGCGGCTTCACCCAGCGCTCGACCGGGTGGTGGCGCAGCGAGGGGCGCAGGTACTGGGTGATGGTGATCAGCTCGCAGCCGGCGCCGACCAGGTCGGCCAGCGCCTGGCTGACCTCCTCGCGGGTCTCGCCCATGCCCAGGATCAGGTTGGACTTGGTCACCAGTCCGGCCGCACGCGCCTGGGTGATGACGTCCAGCGAGCGCTCGTAGCGGAACGCCGGGCGGATCCGCTTGAAGATCCGCGGCACCGTCTCGACGTTGTGCGCGAGCACCTCGGGGCGGGAGGAGAAGACCTCGGCCAGCTGCTCGGGCACCGCGTTGAAGTCGGGGATGAGCAGCTCGACGCCGGTGCGGCCGGCCTCGCGGGCGGCGGTCATCGCGTGCACCTGGCGCACGGTCTCGGCGTACAGCCAGGCGCCGCCGTCCTCCAGGTCGTCACGGGCGACGCCGGTGATGGTGGCGTAGTTGAGGTCCATCGTGACGATGGACTCGGCGACCCGGCGCGGCTCGTCGCGGTCGAACTCGGCGGGCTTGCCGGTGTCGATCTGGCAGAAGTCGCAGCGGCGGGTGCACTGGTCACCGCCGATGAGGAAGGTCGCCTCGCGGTCCTCCCAGCACTCGAAGATGTTGGGGCAGCCGGCCTCCTGGCAGACCGTGTGCAGCCCCTCCTTCTTCACCAGCGACTGGAGGGCGTTGTACTCCGGGCCCATCTTCGCGCGGGTCTTGATCCACTCGGGCTTCCGCTCGATGGGGGTCTCGCTGTTGCGGACCTCCAGGCGGAGCAGCTTCCTGCCGTCGGGCGCGACAGCGGACACGTGCGACTCCTAGAACTAGACGGGGTACCCCCAGGGTACGCCTGTGGTTGTACGGCCTTCGCCGGGCCTGCCGCCCTGCAATCGCAGGGCAACATGGCTACCGGTCGGTAGATTCCCAGCGGCCGCCGGCAGTTTCGGCGGCCGTCGGCGGAAGGTGCGTCGGCGCTGCCGGGCGGGTCAGTGGCCGAGGACCGGTTCCGGCAGCTCGGCGAGGACGTCCGCCAGGTGCCGTTCGACCACCGGCGCGGCCTCGGCGGCGGACAGTCCGCGCTGCAGCTCGCCGGTGAGCGAGGCGACGCCCGCGTCCCTGATGCCGCACGGCACGATCTTGTCGAACCAGGTCATGTCCGGGTCGCAGTTGAGCGCGAAACCGTGCATGGTCACCCCGCGGGCGACCCGCACGCCGATCGCGGCGAGCTTGCGGTCGTCACCGCGCTGGCCGGCGTTGGAGGGCGCGTACTCGGGGCCGGCCAGGCGCGGGTCGATGCCCAGCGGCAGGCCCATCCGCAGGGTCAGCCTGCCGATGTCCACCACCTGCGCCGGATCCACCACGGCGTCCGGGATGGACTCGCCCAGCACCCAGACGCCGCTGCGGCCCTCGACCCGGGTGGACCCGATGCCGAACTCGCCGGCGGTGCGGATCAGCGCCTCCTCCAGCCGGCGGACGTAGGCGATGACGTCGATCGGGTCGGGCAGCTTGACGATCGGGTAGCCGACCAGCTGGCCGGGGCCGTGCCAGGTGATCTCGCCGCCCCGGTTGACCTCGACCACCGGGGTGCCGTCCAGCGGCAGGTCGGCGGGGTTGGTGCGCTTGCCCATGGTGTACACCGACTGGTGCTCCAGGAGCAGCACGGTGTCGGGGATCTCGTCCGCGACCCGCAGCGCGTGCAGCCGCTGCTGCTCCTCCCAGGCCTCCTGGTAGGGCACGGTGCGCTCACCTATGCCCATGCGAACAAAACGCACGTTCTCGCTCACCGTTGCCGCTCCTTGCCGGGCGTTCGAGACCAACCTCGCCACTGTACGCCCAGCCCGGTCGAACCCCCTCGGCCGCCCATGAGCAGCGGTCCTGCCGGGTCCGGCCGTCCTGCCGGGGTCAGTCGCCC
>NZ_JBIVVI010000999.1:0-3440 GCF_044757675.1 Kitasatospora sp. NPDC091257 | reverse complement strand
GATGTCGCGCCGCTTGGCCACCCGGACCAGGATCTCGGCGGCCCGGACCGGGTCGCCCGCGGCGCCGTCGCCCCCCTGCCGCAGCCGCCTGTTCACGGCGCCGACCGTCTCGTCGTAGGCCTCCGGGACGTCGTGGACGACCATCGAGGAGCCGGCCCAGTCGGTGCGGAAGCCGCTGGGTTCGACCACCAGCACCCGCACGCCGAACGGCGCGGTCTCGGCGCGCAGCACCCGACTGAACCCGTCGATGGCGAACTTCGCCGCCTGGTACGAGGCGATGCCCGGGGATCCGCCGACCCGGCCGCCCATCGAGGAGAACTGCACGACCAGACCGCCCTTCTGCTCGCGCAGCAGCGGGAGCGCGGCCTTGGTGACGTGGTAGACGCCCCAGAAGTTGGTTTCGAATTGGGCGCGGAAGTCGGCGTCCTCGGTGGTCTCGATCGGCGAGACGTTGGCGTATCCGGCGTTGTTCACCAGCACGTCGATCCGGCCGAAGGCGGCGTGCGCCTCGGCGAGGGCGGCCCGGGCGGCCGCCGGGTCGGTGACATCCAGCGCGATCGGGCGGATCCGGTCGCCGAACTCCTCGGCGAGGTCGGCGAGTTGCTCGGGGCGGCGGGCGGTCGCGGCCACCCGGTCGCCGGCTTCGAGCGCGGCGCGGACGAGGGCGCGACCGAAGCCGCGCGAGCTGCCGGTGATGAACCAGGTCTGTTCCGTGTTCTGCTCCATGCCATCTAGTAAAACACCGTTGCATTATTAGCGCAACGGTGTTGCGGTATTACGGCAACGGTGTTGCCCTACCATGGGCGGGTGGATGCAGCATCGGAGTTCCAGCGCGCACGCTCGCCCGAGGCCAAACGCCGGCGCGAGGCCGCGATCCTGGCCGCGGCCCGCTCGCTCGGCCACGAGCACGGCATCAGGGACGTCACCCTGACCGACATCGCCGCCGCGGTGGGAATGCACAAGTCGGCGCTGCTGCGGTACTTCGAGACCCGCGAGGAAATCTTCCTGCGGCTCACCGCCGAGGGCTGGGCGGAGTGGTCGGACGCGCTGACCGCGCGGCTGCGGGAGAGCGCGGAGCCGGGCCCGGCCGCCGTGGCGCGGGCCTTCGCCACCACGCTCGCCGCCCGCGGGATGTTCTGCGACCTGCTCGCCCACGCCCCGCTCAACCTCGAACGCAACGTCTCGCCCGACGCGGTGCGCGACTTCAAGCTCGCCACGCTCGCCGCCCGCGAACCGATCGGCGCGGCCGTCCGCGAACAACTGCCCGCACTGGACGACCAGGACGTCACCGACCTGATCGCCACCGCCGTCTCCCTCGCCGGGGCCATGTGGCAGATCGCGAACCCGGGCGCCGAGGTCGCCGCCCTCTACCGCACCGACCCCCGGCTGGCGCACGCCGTCATCGAGGTCGAACCCCGGCTCGCCCGCATCCTGACCGCCACCGCCACCGGGCTGGCCGCCGGCCGGGCCGAGCCGCGCGGCTGACCCGCCCGCCCGGACCGTTCGGCCCGCGCCAACTCCCGTTCCGGTGCACTCGGATGGATCATCTGACGTGCCGCACAAGGGATTTGACCCTAGGTTCCGGTGCCAGGGGGTCAACCGAGCGGAAGGCTGTTTCTGGCATGGCTGGCAAATTCGAGCTGTACGTGGACGAGGGCGGCATGCACCGGTTCCGACTCAAGGCGAGCAACGGGGCGATCGTGGTGACCGGCGACCCGCAGGAGAGCAAGGACGACTGCCTGAGGAGCATCGAGTCGATCCGCAAGCTCGCGCCGTACGCGGAGCTCAAGGAGACCGCCGGGTCCGTGTGACCGGACGCGAACCGCGCCGCGGGTCGGCAGTGCAAATCGCCGACCCGCGTTCTCCTCTACGACAGATCCCTTTGGCCGGGTGCACGCCGGACGCGGACAGAACACTGGCATGCGCGTCGCCATCGTCACCGAATCCTTCCCGCCCGAGGTCAACGGAGTCGCCCACAGCGTGCTGCGGACGGCCGAGCACCTGGTCCGCCGGGGCCACCGGCCCCTCGTCGTCACCCCCGCACCGGCGCGGGGCGCCGAATGCCCGCCGGAGACCTTCGGCGGCACCCCGGCGGGCGAGATTCCCGTGGTGTGCATCCCGTCCGTCCCGCTGCCGGGATACCCGCAGGTGCGGATCGCCCTGCCCAGCCGGCAACTGTCGGCCGCGATCGCCGGGCACCGTCCGGACATCGTCCACCTGGCCAGCCCCTTCGTGCTCGGCGCGCGCGGGATGCAGGTCGCGGCGCGGCTCGGGGTGCCCGCCGTGGCCGTCTACCAGACCGACCTGGCCGGCTACGCCCACGCCTACCGGGCCGGGCGGGGGCTCGGGGAGGCCGCCGCCTGGCGGCGGATCCGGGCCGTGCACCGGGCCGCCGCCCGCACCCTGGCGCCCTCCACCCCCGCCGCCCAGGACCTGACCGCGCACGGGGTGCCGCGGGTGCAGCTGTGGCCGCGCGGGGTGGACTCGGTGCGGTTCCACCCCCGGCACCGGGACGAGGCGCTGCACCGGGCGCTCGCCCCCGGCGGGGAGGTGCTGGTCGGGTACGTCGGACGGCTGGCCCCGGAGAAGCGGGTCGACCTGCTGGCCGCGGCCTCGGCACTGCCCGGAGTACGGGTGGTGGTCGTCGGGGACGGCCCCTCGGCGCCCGGGCTGAAGGCCTCGATGCCGGGCGCGGTGTTCCTCGGCCGGCGCACCGGTGACGAACTGGCCCGCTGCTTCGCGACCCTGGACGTCTTCGTGCACACCGGCCCGCTGGAGACCTTCTGCCAGACCATCCAGGAGGCGATGGCCAGCGGCGTACCGGTGATCGGCCCAGCGGCGGGCGGACCACTGGACCTCGTCGCCCACCACCGCACCGGCCTGCTGGTACCGCCCCGGGACGGCACGGCGGTGGCCCGCGCGGTGGCCGAGCTCGCCGCCGACCCGGCGCGGCGGGCCGGGTACGGGCAGGCCGGCCGGGCCGAGGTGACCGCACGCACCTGGGAGGCGGTCGGGGACCTGCTGCTGCGGCACTACGCCGAGGTGCTGGCGGAACACCGCGGGCTGCCGATGCCGGCCGCCGCCCCCGCGCCGGTCGAACCGGTGGCGCCCGTCCTGCCGGAGGAGCTGCCGGCATGACCCCCGTTCCCGACGGCAGCGCACGGACGACCGGCGGGGCTCGGCCGACCGCCGGGGCTTCTCGGCCTACCGCCGGGGCGCCCAGGGCCGACGACGCGCCGAGGGCGGACCACGCGCCCAGGGCCGACGAGGCGCTGACGATCGTCCGGCTGGCCAACTTCGTCACCCCGGTCTCCGGCGGCCTGCGCACCGCGCTGCGCCACCTCGGCGCCGGGTACCGGGCGGCCGGGCACCGTCCGGTGCTGATCGTCCCCGGGGAGCGGCGCTCCGAGGAGGAGACCGAGCAGGGGGTGGTCGTCACC
>NZ_JBIVVI010000998.1:0-3442 GCF_044757675.1 Kitasatospora sp. NPDC091257 | reverse complement strand
CTCCGCGTCATCCGTCCACGCGAAGTTCCGCCGCGTCATTCATCCACGCGAATCGACCGTGTTGAAGGGCAGCCGGTTTCGAACCGGTTCTAGAGAAGGCCACCAGCAGCGCCTCCCAGCGCATCATGCCGCGCACCTGGCGCCGGGTGGTGCCGGCCAGGCGCAGCAGCGCGACCTCGCGGCGCCGGTCCAGCACCGTCATCACCAGGGTGTTGGCGGCGCTGACGGCGGCGAACCCGCCGAGCACGACGGCCATCACGGTGTTGGCCCAGCCACTGAGCTCCAGGTCCTTGTCGGACTGGGCGACGAACCCGGCCCGGTCGGTCACCGCGGCCCCGGCCAGCGCGCCCAGCCCGGCGGCCACCGCCGCGGGGTCGGCACCCGGCGCGTCGGCGACCAGCACCTGGCTGTCGTACCCGGCGGTGACGTGCGCGGCCACCGCGGCCCGGGGCAGCAGCGCCTGGCCGACGCCGAGCCCGCGGTCGTACACCGCGACCACGGCGGGCCGGACGGCGGTGCCGTCGCCGAGCCGGAGCGGGACCCGGTCGCCGACCCCGGCGCCGAGCGCGTCGGCCAGGGTGGCGCTCAGCGCGATGGTGTCGGGGGCGCGGCCGAGGTCGGCGAGCGTACCGCTGCGCACGCCCAGGTCGAGCACCTTCGGCAGCCGCGCCGGGTCCCCGTCGACGCCGAGCACGGGGGCGGAGCCCAGCTGGCCGCCGGTCTCGTAGACGACGCCGGTGCGCAGCACGCCGACGGCGGTGTCCACGCCGGGCACCCGGGCCGCCCGCTCGGCCGTCCCGGCGGGCAGGCCGGGGCCGGTGGCGCCGACCACGTGGTCGGCGGTGACGCCGGCCCGGACGTTCTCGCCGGCGGTGTGGCGCACGGTGCTCTGCAGGATCAGCAGGGTGCCGCAGAAGGCGGTGACCAGGACGATCGGGGTGATCGCGGAGGCCAGCCGGCGGGCGTTGGCGCGGGTGTTGTCGGCGGCCAGCGAGCCGGGGGCGCCGCCGGCCCGCAGCGGGGCGCCGAGGATCACGGCGGCGGCCCGGGCCAGCCAGGGGCCGAGCAGGGCGACGGCCATCATCAGGCACATCACCACGCCGAGCGCGGTCTGGGCGGCCTGGGCGCCGTCCAGGGAGTTGGCGACGGCGGCGGCCGCGGCGCCGCCGGCGGCGAAGACCAGCCCGAGGACGGTGCGCACCCGGCCCGGGCGGGGCGGTTCGACGGAGGCCTCGCCGAGCGCATGGGCGGCCCGCATCCGGGACGGCCTGCGGGAGGCCAGGAAGCCCGCGGTCAGCGCGGCGAGGGTGCAGGCGAGGACGGCGACGAGCATCGGCAGCGGGCCGACGTCCAGGCGGACGTCCGCGGGGACGGCGCCGCGCTCGACCAGCTGGCCGAACCACCAGCGGGCGAGGGCGAGTCCGGGCAGGATGCCGAGCGCCGCGGCGAGCGGCGCGACCAGCATCGCCTCGGCGGCGATGGTGCGGCGGATCTGGCGCGGGGTGGCGCCGACGGCGCGCAGCAGGGCGAACTCGCGGGCGCGCTGGCCGGTGGCGAGGGCGACGGTGCTCATCACCACGAAGACCGCGGTCATGGTGGCGTAGCCGCCGAAGGTGCCGCCGAGAGCCATCAGCAGACTGCGGGCGCCGCCGAGGGCGGGGTGCTCGACGGCGCCCCGGTCGTCGCCGGTGAAGGTCCTGGCGTCGCCGCCGACGGCCTGGCGGACCTGTGCGGCGAGCGCGGCGGTGCTCACGCCCGCGCGGGACTGGACGGCGACGGCGTCGATCCGGCCGGGGTGGCCGGAGAGGCGGTCGGCGGTGGCGTCGGCGAACCAGGCGGTGGGCCCGGCCTGCTGGGCGGCGGCCAGGCCGGAGACCCGGTAGTCCGCGGTGCCGCCGGGCGCGGTGAGCGTGAGGCGCGCGCCGGGGGCGAGGTGGGCGGCGCGCGCCGTGTCGGCGTCCAGCACCACCTCGTTCGCGCCGGGCGCGCGGCCCTCGACCAGGGTGTCGCCCGGCCCGGCGATGCCGAGCGCGGCGAAGCCCCGGCCGGTCAGGGCCGGCGCCGGGCCGGTGGCGGGCAACGGGAAGGCGGTGTCCGGGCGGGCGGCCGCGACCCCGGGCAGCGCGGCCAGCCGGCCGACCATCGCGGCGTCCGTCCGGGCCCGCTCCGGGGTGGCCTGCTCCGAGGTCTCGGTGCCCTCGCCGACCTTCTTCTGGATCTTCACCGCCTGCTCGGCCGCGACCACCACCGGGGTGTTCGCGTACCGGGCGGGCTTCAGGCTCGCGGTCAGACCGGTCTGCAGCAGCACGCCGCAGGCCACCACCACGACGGCGCCCAGCAGCAGGGCGACCAGGGTGCCCGCGAAGGACGCGGGCCGAAAGCGCACCGAGGAGCGCGCGAGTCCGTTGGTCATGCCGCCGCTCCCACCGGGCGGGCGGTCAGCGCGACCATCCGGTCCGCGACGGTCTGCGGGCTCGGGTGCGGCAGGTCGTCCACGATGTCGCCGCCGGCCAGGAACAGCACCCGGTCGGCGAAGGAGGCGGCCACCGGGTCGTGGGTCACCATCACCACGGTCGCGCCGAGCGAGTCCACGGCCTGGCGCAGCAGGGCGAGCACCTCGTGCGCGGTCCGGGTGTCCAGGGCGCCGGTCGGCTCGTCGGCGAACACCACGTCCGGGCGGGTGATCAGCGCGCGGGCGATCGCCACCCGCTGCTGCTGGCCGCCGGAGAGCTGGCCGGGCCGGCGCCGGGCGTGCTCGCCGAGACCCACCCGGCCCAGCAGCTCCCGCGCCCGGGCGCGGTCCTGGCGCTCCCCGGCGAGCCGCTGCGGGAGCAGCACGTTCTGCTCGACGGTCAGCGAGGGCAGCAGGTTGAAGGACTGGAAGACGAAGCCGATCCGGCTGCGGCGCAGCTTGGTGAGCCGGTTCTCGCTCAGCGCGGTGATGTCCTCGCCGCCGAGCCGGACCTGCCCGGAGTCCGGACGGTCCAGGCCCGCCGCGCACTGGAGGAAGGTGGACTTGCCGGAGCCGGACGGGCCCATCACCGCGGTGAAGCTGCCGTGGGCCAGCGCCAGGTCGATCCCGCGCAGCGCCTGCACCGTCGCCTCGCCCCGCCCGTAGGTGCGGCTCACCCCGCGCAGCTCGATCGCGGGGGCCGCCTGCGGGGCGGTGCCGTAGGGGGTGCCGTACACGGGGGCGGCGTGGGCGGCGGGGGCGTACCCATCGGTGCCGTACTGGTCCGTCCCGAACTCGTCGGTCCTGCGGCGGTCTTGGCGGCGTGCCATGGGTGGGCCTTCCTTCGGTTCCGCGTCGTAGCGTCGCTCGTCGTCAACGTGCTCCAACCTAGGGAGGACGGACTCCGCGAACCATGCAGGCCACCGGCGGTGGCGATTTCGGCGGTGGCGGCGACTTCGGCGGCGGGGACTGGTAACCCGCAGCACCGAC
>NZ_JBIVVI010000997.1:0-3445 GCF_044757675.1 Kitasatospora sp. NPDC091257 | reverse complement strand
TCCACCTACCCCTGTGCCCCCACCCGCCGCTCTCCGGATGTGGGTCCGCCCGGCCGCACCCCGCCCCCTCGCGTGTGTCGCCGCCGGATGGCGGCCGCCGGGCCGAAACGGTTGGGGCATGAGGCTGTTCGCATGAAAACTTCCGAGGTGTCACCGCTGCTCCGCGCGGCGTCGACAGCGGTTCTCCTACAGTGGCGCTGCCCGCCGCGCCACCCGGGTGCGGAATCCACCCTTCAGGCCAACTCCCCTTTTCTGTTGGCCGGTTCGAGGAGAACCTTCATGACCAATTACCCACCGGAGACGCTGCTGAAGGGCACTCCGGCACCGAAGCCCCATTCGATCACCCTGGGCCCTGACGGCAACCTCTGGGTGACGACGCACAACAAGAGGCTCATGCAGGTGGATCCGGATAATCCCGAAGCCCAGGACAACAAAGAGACGGCAGGTCTGCTCTCGGCGGGCATCGTGATGGTCCCGGAGGGAGGCAACATCCTCTGGTACGCCTCGCCCGCCCACGAGCAGGACTATGATCCCATCTACGAATGGGACGTCGTGAAGTGCGCCGAGACCAGCCAGCACAAACTCGACGACGACGCCCGGGCCCAGACCCTCACCTGGGCGGTGCTGACCAAGGAAGTGAAGAGGCTCAGCGCGACCATCGACGGCAGCGGGGAACACCTCGACGAGGTCCCCTACGCCTGGAACCCGTCCGTCGTCCCGGATCCGGGGGAAAATTACAACACCCCGATCTACTACGTGTTCTTCGCCGAGCCGGTCCACCGCCGGGTCGGCTACGTCAAGGTGGGGGAGGCCGGCCAGCCCAGCACCCACCAGCTTCCGAACGGGGACGACTTCGACACCTGGCTCTGGTCGGTGGCCGTCAGCGTGGACAAGACGGTCAACAACTACACCTACTGGGCCACCGGCCAGGTGTCCACGACGGGCAATTTCCTGCGGAAGAAGAACGGCCTCTACACCTTCACCCCCGGGCAGTCCGGCAAGCCCTGGCAGCGCATTCCACTTCCGGACCCGGATCCGAACCAGAACTCGCAGGTTCCCATCCACGTCATCACCGACTCCACGGCTGTCTGGGTGGGTACGCGAAACCCGAACCGCGTGTGCCGGTACGACATCTCCGACGGATCGTGGACCTCCTCGAAGACCCTGGACCACGAACCCCGGCAGCTGGCCTTCGGGCCGGACGGCAATATCTGGGCCGCGGCCGCCGGCGCCATCTACTGCTTCAAGAAAGACCCGGGCGTCACCACCCTGCCGAGCCCCGACCTGGACAAGGGCAGTGAGGCCGAAGGCCTGTTCGTCGACGCCGAGAAGAAGCAACTGTGGTTCACCGACCCGGCGAAGTGCTCGATCGGCCAGTACGCGATCAAAGTTGCCACCGCCGCCGCGGAACTCGTGGAGATCAAAGAAGGCGCCGCCACCACGTCCGACAAGAACAAGGTCGTCGACATTCCCATGATCGCCCAGTACGTCATCGACGGGCATGACACCCCTGGGATCCCCATCACCTGCAGCATCGACAAAGCCAGTGGTGCCACGTTCGTCCAGGGCAGCGGCGGCCTCGTGCGAGTCGTCCACACCAACCAGCGCGGTGTCGCCCTCTTCCCGAGGATCAGGACCGCCACCAAGGACGTCACGCTCATCATGCAGTACTCGGCAGCCGAGAAGGCGGTCTCGAAGACCCTCACGGTGAAGCCCTGATGACCGCCAACGCCCACAGCCTCACCAAATCGGCCCACCCCGCTGCCATCGCCTACCACCCGGGGGACGGGACGATCTGGTTCGTCACGCCCGACGCGGAGTTCGGCTCCTTCACCCCCTCCGGCCTCTACGAGAGCCAGCTCTTCGCCCCGATGCAGACCGGCCGGAAGACCCGCACCCTGGCCCTGGCCGGCGGTCTGGCCTGGACGTACGCCACCGATTCCGAAGCCGGCTACGTCGTCACCTGCACGGCCGAGGGCGCCTACACAGACCGGAAGAAGCTCGAACCGGCGACTGCCGTGGCCATGGCCGTCGGCGCGGACAACCACGGTGCCCAGCGGGTCGTCTGCACCCGCGAGGGAAGACGCGACCTCGTCCTCGCGGACAGCGGAAAGGTCGCCACGTCCAAGCCCCACACCCATCCGCTGTACGGGCTCGCCATCGGCACGAAGACCCCCGCCACGTACTGGCTGAGCTGCCCCGAGGCCAAGACCGTGGTCAGCTACGACGCCGCGACGGGGAAGTTCGACGGCTCGCCCGTCACCCTCCCGGACGACGTGGTGCCGCAGCACCTGGCGATCACGGAGACCGGCGGCGACTTCCTGTGGATCGCGACCCACCAGTCCACGATCCTCCGCCACGACCTGCACGACGGGTCTTTCCTGCCCGTCGACACCGGGAAGGTGGTGGACCGGCTCTTCCCGATGGCCGACGGAAGCCTCTGGTTCACCATGCCGTCCGCGGGCGCGGTGGGCTACGTCCTGCCGGGGCGGACGGAGGCGAAGTACGTCCCCTTCGACTCCGACACCCGCCCGTCGGGGATCGCCGCGGACGGGCACGGCGCCCTGTGGGTGGGCCTGGAGGGCACGAGCGAGATGGCGTCCCTGTCCAAGTACCGGATGACCGTCCTGTCGGGCGAGGACCAGAGCGCGCCGGTCGGCGGGACGTTCCCCGACCGGCTGTCCGTCAGGGTCACCGCCCTCGACGGCACCGGGCACCAAGGGGCCACGGTGACGTTCACCGTGCGGGACGACCAGGCGCGGTTCCCCGGTGACAAGGCCACCGCCACCGCGACCACGGGCACGGACGGAAGGGCGACCAGTCCTTCGCTGACGGCGAGGAAAGCGGGGCCGAAACCCTGCGACGTGGTCGCCGAATGGAAGGACGAGGGCCTGCTCGTCCCGTTCAACGGCATCACCGTGCGCCCCGAGGCCGGACCGGTCGACCACCTCGTCTACCTCTCGGGAGCGGGCCAGTCTTCGCTGCCCGGAGAGGACTTCCCCGCGCCGCTCCGGGTGCGGGCGGTCGACGCCTTCGGCACCCCGGTTCCGAAGGTGGACGTGGCCTTCCGCGTGACGGACGACACGGTCTCCTTCAGCGGGAGCGCGACCGCGGTGGTCCGCAGCGGCACCGACGGGGAGGTCGAATCACCCGTGCTGACCGCGGGCGACGAAGCGGGACGAGCGGTCGTCGAGATGTGGCCGACGAAGGCCGCCGCCGGTCTCGTCGTGCACGAGTACGTCCATGACCCCGTCGACTGACCCCGCACCGCCCCGCGCCGGGCGGGGACGGCGCCCCGACCCCCGGGAGGGACCATGACGCGCACGGCCGCCGGGCTGCGCACCGAATTCGACTTCGAACTGCCGCACGGCTACGTCGGGCCGGACGGCCGGGTCCACCGCCGGGGCCGGATGCGGATGGCCACGGCCCGCGACGAGCTGGCCCC
>NZ_JBIVVI010000996.1:0-3456 GCF_044757675.1 Kitasatospora sp. NPDC091257 | reverse complement strand
CCCTGCCGGGGGAGAGGGCCCAGTGCGTCTGCCACCCGTCCGCCGACCCGCCGCCCGGATCGGCCTCACCCTGGCCCTGCTGGCCGGAAGCGCCGTCCTCGCCGCCACCCCGGCGGCCGGCGGCCCACCGACCGCGGGACCACCAACGGCCGGACCGCCAGGGGCGGGCCGAACGGCCTCCGTCCTGCTCGAACTCACCACCGAGACGACCGGCTCCGCCTGGCGGCGCGCCGCCGACGGGGCCCGGCGGGCCCGGCGCTCCCCGGAGGACGTCCGCCGGGAGGCCGCGCGGGCCGGCGCCGCCCAGCGGTCCCGGACCGGGGACGCGCTCGACCGGCTCGCCGGGGCCGTCCACCGGGCGGCACCCGCCGCGCGCGAGCTCTACCGCACCCGCACCGTGCTCACCGGCCTGGCGGTCAGCGCGCCCGCCGACCGGCTGCCCGCGCTGCGGGCACTGCCGGGCGTCCGGGCCGTCCACCCGATCGTCGCCAAGCGGCGCGACAACGCCCACTCCGTCCCGCTGACCGGCGCCCCGCAGGTCTGGGCCGGCGACCGGACGGCCGGCACCGGGCAGGGCATGCGGATCGGGATCATCGACAGCGGCATCGACTACACCCACGCCGACTTCGGCGGCCCCGGCACCGAGGAGGCCTTCCGCTCGGTCGAGCGCGGCAAGCCCGCGCCGCCCGCGCTCTTCCCCAACGCCAAGGTGGTCGGCGGCAAGGACCTGGTCGGCGACGACTACGACCCCGACCCGGCCTCCCCGCACCACCAGCCGGTGCCGCACCCCGGCGACAACCCGATCGACTGCGTGCGCAACGGGCACGGCACCCATGTGGCCGGCACCGCCGCCGGGTACGGCGTCACCGCCGACGGCCGCCCGTACACCGGTCCGTACGGGCCCGGGCTGGACCCGGCCGGCTTCCGGATCGGCCCCGGCACCGCCCCCGGCGCCCAGCTGTACGCGATCCGGGTGTTCGGCTGCGACGGCTCCACCGACCGGGTCGCCGAGGCGCTCGACCTGGCCGCCGACCCCGACGGGGACGGCGACCTGAGCGACCGGCTGGACGTCGTCAACCTCTCGCTCGGCAGCCACTTCGGCAGCACCGACGACACCGACGCCCTGGCCGTCGACCGGCTCGCCGAACTGGGCACCGTCGTGGTCGCGGCGGCGGGCAACGACGGCGACGTGTACGGCATCGGCGGCAGCCCCGGCACCGCCGCCCGGGCGATCACCGTCGCCGCCTCGGTGCACGGGCACGCCGACGTGGACGGCATCACCGTGCTCGCCCCGGCCGAGCGGGCCGGGATCGTCCCGGCGCACTGGAGCGAGCGCTACCAGGGCTGGTCCACCGGCGACGTCAGCGGCGAACTCGCCCTGCCCGCCGACCAGTCGGACGGCTGCACCGACTTCAGCGAGGCCGACCGGCAGCGGCTGAAGGGCCGGATCGCGCTGCTCGCCTGGCGCACCCGGGAAGCCGACCGGGCCTGCAACTCCGGCCCGCGCGCCGACCACGCCGCCGACGCGGGCGCGATCGGCGCGCTGTACGCCGCCGACTCCGACCACCTGGCCGAGATCTCCGGCAACGACCGGATCCCGGCCGCGCTGCTGGCGCACGCCGACGGCGACCGGCTGCGGCAGGCCGCGGCCGCCGGGCCGGTGCGGATCCGGCTCGCGGCGCCCGGCAACACGCTGCACGGCTCGGTCGCGCAGGACCAGCCGGCCCGGGTCGACACCCTGACCGACTTCACCTCGCGCGGCATCGGCGTGCCGGGCGTGGTCAAGCCCGACCTGGCGGCCCCCGGCGAGAGCATCTGGTCCAGCCTGGTCGGCAGCGGCGCCGGCGGCCAGCGCGAGAGCGGCACCTCGATGGCCACCCCGCACGTGGCCGGACTCGCCGCGCTGGTCCGCGCCGCCCACCCGGACTGGCCGGTCGAGCAGGTCAAGGCCGCGCTGATGAACACCACCGTGGACACCTACCTCGGCGACGACCGCGGCGGGCCGGTCTACGGGCCCGAGCGCACCGGCGCCGGGCGGGTCCGGGTGGACCGGGCGGTCCGCACGCCCGCCGTCGCCTACGCGGTGGGCGAGGGCGCCGTGGAGGGCGTCGTCGGGGTCTCCTTCGGGCCGGTCGAGGTCGGCGGGCCGACGGCGGTGACCCGGGAGATCGAGGTGCGCAACACCTCGGCCGCGCCGCTGACCTACCGCACCTCCTACGCGGCCGCCACCCGACTGCCCGGCGCCTCCTACCGGGTGACGCCGCCCCGGGTGGACGTCCCGGCGGGCGGCACCGCCCGGGTACGGGTGACGCTCGCCGTGCCGGGGGAGCTCGGGCGGGCGCCCGACCCGACCGTCGACACCGTGCAGGGCGGCCGGGCCCGCAGCTACCGGGGCGAGCTCTCCGGCCGGGTGCTGCTCACGCCCGTCGGCGACGACACGCCGCCGCAGCTGCGGATCCCGGTGCTGGCCGCCCCCCGCCCGACCGGCGACCTCACGGCGACGGCCACCGTCCGCACCGCCCGGGACGGCACCCTGATCACCCTCGGCGGCCGCGCCGCGCCCGGCGAACAGCCCGGGCTGGTCAGCGCCCTCGCACTCGGCGGCGAGGGGATCCGCTGGCCGGACTGCCCGCCCGGCGGCGGTGACGCGGCGATCGCGCCGGGCGCGGGCGTCCGGCCGAAGGGCACCGGGGAGGCGCCGGACCCGGCGCAGGAGGTCTGCGTCGAGCACCCCGGCGAACGGTCCGCCGACCTGCGCGCCGCGGGCGCCGCCGCCGACTCCGAACTGCTGTACGTGGGAGCGCAGTTGTGGGCGCCCGCGGCCACCCCGGTGGGGCTGTACGGGGTGCGGGTGGCGCTGGACACCGACGGGGACGGCAGCACCGACGTCGTCCTCAAGGCCGACCGGCTGCGCGGCAGCGACGTCCTGGTCTCCCGGGCCCTGGACGCCCGCACCGGGGCCGAACTGGACGTCCAGCCGCTCAACGCCCACTGGGGCGACACCGACACCGCCCTGCTCGACAGCGACGTCCTGGTGCTGCCCGTCCGGCTGAGCGCCCTGCCCGGCGTCGCGCCCGGGCACAGCACCGTCCGCTACGGCGTGTGGACCGGCTACGCCGGGGCCGGTACGCCGGACGTGGCCGACGCGCTCTGCGCCATCGGACTGAACGGCACCGTCCCGACCGTCCCGCTGGACGTGCTGCGGCCGGCACTCACCGTACGGGCCGGCCTCACCGGCCCGACCGCGGTGGTGGTCCCGGCCGGCCCGGGCGCCGTCCTCGACGTGCACCGGTCGCAGGGCGGCACCTCGCGGCTCCTGCTGCTGCACCACCTCAACCCGGCCGAGCGACGGGCCCAGGTGCTCGACCTGCCCTGACCACGGGGTCGGGAGACCCGATCGCGGGACCGGGAGAGGGGGGGGGGGGGCGGCCGCCCCCCCCCCCCCTCTCCCGGTCC
>NZ_JBIVVI010000995.1:0-3458 GCF_044757675.1 Kitasatospora sp. NPDC091257 | reverse complement strand
CCCGATGACCCCCTTCGCCGCCCTGCATCACCTCCCCGGCCGTCCGCTGCTGCTCCCCAACGCCTGGGACCACGCCTCGGCCGTCGCCCTCGCCGCCCAGGGACACCCCGCGATCGGCACCACCAGCCTGGGCGTGGCGGCCGTCGCCGGCCTGCCCGACGGTGCCGCCGCCACCCGCGCGGAGACCGTACGGCTGGCGCGCCGGCTCGGGCGGGTCGGCTTCCTGCTCAGCGTCGACGCGGAGTCCGGGTTCAGCGACGATCCGGACGAAGTCGCCGAACTGGCCGTGGAGTTGGCGAAGGCCGGAGCGGTCGGCATCAACCTGGAGGACGGTCGGGCGGACGGTTCGCTGACCCCCGTCGACCGCCATGCCGCCAAGATCGCGGCGGTGAAGGCAGCCGTGCCGGAGCTGTTCGTCAACGCCCGCACCGACACCTACTGGTGCGGGCAGGACGCCCCCGAGGCGGGGGCACTCCGGCGCCTGGACGCCTACCAGCAGGCGGGCGCGGACGGCGTGTTCGTCCCCGGGCCGGCCGATCCGGCGGCCATCGGCCGGCTGGTCGGCGCGCTCTCCGTCCCGCTGAACATCCTCTGGACGCCGGCCGGCCCGGGCCTCGCCGAGCTGGCCGCGCTCGGGGTGGCCCGGGTCAGCCTGGGCTCGCTGCTGTACCGCGCGGCACTGGCGGCGGCGGTGGCCACGGCGGCGGCCGTCGCGGCGGGCGAGCCGGTCGGTCCGGTGCCGGGGTACGCGGAGGTGCAGGCCCTCAGCGGGAGTTGAGCGTCTCCGGGGAGCGGTCACGGGCGGCCCTGGACCGGCGCCCCAGGGACCGGCGCCCTCAGCCCTGCTGGCGGGTGGTCCAGGCCGCCTCGATCCCGTCCAGGATGACGTTGACGCCCCGGGCGAAGCTGCTGTCCCGGCCCGCCGCGATCTCGTCCGGAACCTCGGTGGTGTACAGCCGGTGCAGCCGCGGGAACTCCTTGGTGGCCTCGGTGACGGCGGGCAGGAGCCGGTTCATCCACTCCTGCTCGTCGTGGCCGCTGCGGGCCAGCGAGCTCACCCAGGCGGCCTCCACGCAGGCGGTTCCGATGGTGTAGCCCATCACGGCGCTCATCGCGTCGTTCGCCTCGCCGATCTCGAAGCCGGCCGTTTCCAGGACGGTCAGCAGGGCCTCGGAGAGCCGCATCCAGTTGGGGCCGAGGTAGATCATCCCGACGTCGCCGATCACCGAGACCATCCACGGGTAGCGAATGATGGTCGCGCGCATGCTCTCGGCGGTCTCCATGACCTTCGTGCGCCAGACCTTCGGGTCCTCGGAGCCCTCGGCCTCCGGCTGCGGGAGGGTGCCGAAGACCTGGTCGACGACCAGGGCGAGCAGTTCCTCCTTGTTGGCGACGTGGGTGTAGAGCGAGGTCGCGCCGGCGTTCAGCCGGGCGGCGAGCTTGCGCATGCTCAGCGCATCGATGCCGTCGGAATCCAGCAGCGCGAAGGCCTCGGCGACGATCTGCTCGCGGCTGAGGGAGGGCTGCTCCCGCCGTCGCTGGGGGCGGTTCCACGGCAGGGGGATGCCCGGGGTCGTGCCGTCCTCTGATTTGGCCGCCATCGGGCCCTCCTCGCCAGTCGTCGATCGCCGGACCCGGTCCGGTGCGGCGCAGCTTGCCATAGGTTGCTGCGAACAGTGTACGGCGCCACGAACGGTGTGCGGAGGTCGAACGATGTACGGCATTGCGAACAGTGTGCGGTGTCCGTACAGTGTTCGGAGCGGCGCACACCGTACCCCTGGGGACGGAGGGCGGTGTGCCCGCGACGACTTCCGCGCGGCTCCGGCCGGCCACGGCCACGGCTCGCGCGCTCATTCCAAAGCCCGAAGCCCGAAGCCCGGGTTCGCAGCGAGAAGTTCAAACCCGGGTTCGACGCGAGAAGTTCAAAGGGGGAAAACGCCGTGCAACGTCATCCGCAGCGCTGGCTCATTCTGGTCGTGCTCTGTCTCAGCAGCCTGGTGCTGGTGATCGACAACATGGTGCTCACGGTCTCCATCCCGCCGATCGCGGAGGACCTCAAGGCCGGGGCGCAGGACATCCAGTGGATCATCGACTCGTACATCCTGGTCTTCGCCGGCCTGCTGCTCACCTCGGGCAGCCTCTCCGACCGCTTCGGACGGCGGAAGGTGATGATCGTCGGACTCGCGTTGTTCGGCGCGGCCTCACTGGTCGCGGCCTACGCCGGCAGCTCCGGTGAACTGATCGCCGGGCGCGTCCTGATGGGCGTCGGCGGCGCACTGGTCATGCCGAGCACGCTCTCCATCCTGATCACCGTCTTCGACGACGAGGAGCGCCCGAAGGCGATCGCCGCCTGGACCGCCGTGGCCATGATCGGCCTGGTCGGCGGTCCGGTGCTGGGCGGCGCGCTGATCGCGCACTTCTGGTGGGGCGCGGTCTTCCTGCTCAACGTGCCGATCGCGGCGGTCGCCATCATCGCCGCGGTGCTGCTGATGCCGGAGTCCAAGGGACCGTGGCGCCGACCCGACCTGCCGGGCATGGTGCTGTCGATGGTCGGCATGACGGCGCTGGTCTGGTCGATCATCGTGCTGCCCCGGGACGGCTTCACCAGCGCGAGCACCCTCGGCGCGCTCCTGCTCGCGGTGGCCTCGCTGACCGGCTTCGCCGTCCGGCAGGTCCGCACCGACTCGCCGATGGTCCCGCTCAACCTGTTCCGCAACCGGGTCTTCACCGGCGCCAGCTTCTCGCTCGTCCTGCTGACCTTCGCCACCGGCGGGCTGATGCTGGTCCTCACCCAGTACCTCCAGTTCGTGCTGGAGTTCTCGCCCACCGACACCGGCCTCGCCTTCATCCCGCTGGCCATCGCCTCGCTGGTGTTCAACGCGCTCGGCGCGGTGCTCGGCAAGAAGGTCCCGGCGCGGGTGCTCACCTCGATCGGCATGCTGATCATCGCGGGCGGCTTCGGGCTGCTGGCCACCCTCACGGTCGGCGACGGCTTCACCAAGGTCGCCCTCGCCATGCTGGTGCTCGGCGTCGGCTCCGGCCTCGGCATGCCGGCCGCCGCCAACGCGCTCATGGGCGCCATCCCGAGCGAACACGCCGGCGTCGGCTCCGCGCTCAACGACACCATCCAGCAGTCCGGCGCGGCGCTCGGCGTGGCCATCCTCGGCACCGTGCTCTCCAGCACCTACACCGGTGCGATGCCCGACGCGGCCCCCGCCGCCGCCCGCCACGACATCACCGGCGCGCTCGCGCTGGGCGGCTCCACCGGGGACGGCGGACTGGTCGCGGCCGCCCGGGAGGCGTTCAACACCGCCACCTCCACCACCTTCACGGTGGGCGGCATCGCGGTCGTCGCGGCCGCGGCGCTCACCCTGGTGCTGATGCGCGACGGCCGGAAGACCGCCGACGGGACGGCCGGGGTCCCGACGGAGCCCACGGCCGAGCGGGTCGGCTGACCC
>NZ_JBIVVI010000994.1:0-3459 GCF_044757675.1 Kitasatospora sp. NPDC091257 | reverse complement strand
CCCCGCCCGGCCCCGCCGCCACCCACCACCGGTCGCCGGGTCGCCGGGTCGCCGGGTCGCCCGCCACCCGCAACGACCTGCCACCACGGCGTGGCCGCACGAGAGAACCGCACCTCCCGGCACCCCGCCTCCGGCCCCGGCGCCTTCCGGCCGTTCGCGTACGCTGACGCTCGGACCGTCCCGGCCGCCGCCTTCCCCGCCGCGCACCGGGCGAGCCGGTTCCGGGAACCGCCGAACAAGGGCACCAGGCACGATGAGCGATCGCCTCGCCACGAGGACACCGACCGGCCCCGCGGCTTCCCGGCACCCGGCGCTGAGAGCCGCCGTCCGGCTGCGCCTCACCACGGCGTACGTCCTGCTGCTGACCGTGACGGCCTCCTGGCTGGCGAGCCAGGGCCATGCCGAGCGGGCCCGGTTCGTGCGGCACAACAGCAGCAACGTCCATCACCTGGAACTTGGCCAGTGGTGGACCCTGTTCACCAGTGGCCTCGTGGTCGACGGGGTTCCGTCCTGGGCGGGGATCGCGGCGGTCGCCGTCGTCCTGGGCCTGGCCGAGTGGCGCTGGGGCCCGGCCCGGGCCGGTGCGGTCTTCGTCTTCGGGCACCTGGGCGCCACCCTGCTCACCGAGGGCGCCATGTGGGTGATGGTGACGGCCCGCATCCCGGGCGCGCTCTCCCGCGCCCGGGACGTGGGCATCAGTTACGGCCTGGTCGCCACCGGTGCCTGCCTCCTCGCGCTCGGCCCGCGTCCGCTGCGTCGCTTCGGACTGTCGGCGCTCGCCGTGGCCCTGGCCGCCGCCTGGGCGCTGGATCAGCAGCTGGCCGACGCCGGCCACCTGGTCGCCCTCGGGCTGGGCGCACTCGCCTCCCGTACCGCCTGGCTACGCACCCGGGCACCCGCCCCGACCCCCTGATCGGCCCCAACTACCCGTCCGGCCAAGCAAGTCGGCCGGATCACCGCCCGATGCGCGGCGGCCGAACAGCCCCCTGCAGCCATCCAGGCTTTCGTATGCTCTTGCATTACTCTGCAAATCTATGCCAGAGTTCGGGCATCGGATCGATTACGCCGAATCCCGTCACACATCGCTAGATCAGGGGCCTGCTATGCGGGTCAAGGGTGCATCCATGTCGAAGGTCTTGAGCAAGCTGCCGGTCGGTGAACGGATCGGCATCGCATTCTCCGGTGGGTTGGACACCTCCGTCGCCGTCGCGTGGATGCGCGAGCACGGTGCGTTCCCCTACGCCTACACGGCCGACATCGGCCAGTACGACGAGCCGAACCTCGCCGACGTCCCGGCCCGTGGCCGCGCGTACGGCGCTGAGCAGGCCCGGCTGGTCGACTGCCGGGCCGCGCTGGTCGAGGAGGGCCTGGCCGCCCTCGCCTGCGGCGCCTTCCACATCCGCTCCGCCGGGCAGACGTACTTCAACACCACCCCGCTCGGCCGCGCGGTGACCGGCACCCTGCTGGTGCGCGCCATGCAGGAGGACGGCGTCTCCATCTGGGGCGACGGCTCCACCTACAAGGGCAACGACATCGAGCGGTTCTACCGCTACGGCCTGCTGGCCAACCCCAGCCTGCGGATCTACAAGCCGTGGCTGGACCAGGCGTTCGTCGACCAGCTCGGCGGCCGCAAGGAGATGTCCGAGTGGCTCGCCGAGCGCGACCTGCCCTACCGGGACTCCGCCGCGAAGGCCTACTCCACCGACGCCAACATCTGGGGCGCCACCCACGAGGCCAAGCGGCTGGAGTACCTGGACACCTCCCTGGAGATCGTCAGCCCGATCATGGGCGTGGCCTTCTGGGACCCCGAGGTCGAGATCCTGACCGAGGACGTCACCGTCGAGTTCGAGTTCGGCCGCCCGGTCCGGATCAACGGCCAGGAGTTCGCCAGCGCCGTCGACCTGGTCCACGAGGCCAACACCATCGGCGGCCGGCACGGTCTGGGCATGTCGGACCAGATCGAGAACCGCATCATCGAGGCCAAGAGCCGGGGCGTCTACGAGGCCCCCGGCATGGCGCTGCTGCACATCGCCTACGAGCGGCTGCTCAACGCCATCCACAACGAGGACACCATCGCCACGTACCACACCCAGGGTCGGCGGCTCGGCCGGCTGCTGTACGAGGGCCGCTGGTTCGACCCGCAGTCGCTGATGCTCCGGGACAGCATCCAGCGCTGGATCGGCCACCCGGTCACCGGCAGCGTCACCCTGCGGCTGCGGCGCGGCCAGGACTACTCGGTCCTCGACACCCAGGGCCCCCACTTCAGCTACCACCCGGAGAAGCTGTCGATGGAGCGCAGCGTCGACGCCGCGTTCGTCCCGGACGACCGCATCGGCCAGCTGACCATGCGCAACCTCGACATCGCCGACTCGCGCAGCAAGCTGGAGCAGTACGCGGTGCACGGCCAGCTGGCGCCGTGGAGCGGCCTGATCGGCGAGCTCGCCCCGGGCGGCGCGGCTCCCATCGCCGCCGGCACCGGTGACGAGAAGGACCCCACCGCGCTCGACCACGCGGCGATCGAGTCCGGCACCGACTGACGCAGCCCGTGCCCGCGGAGGGCCGTCGCACCCCCGATGGTGCGGCGGCCCTCCGTCGCTCTCCGCCTCACGCTCCGCCCGCACCCGCCCGTCGGCACCCTTCGGTGCCCATCCCCGCACCCGCCCGAACCCGCGCTCCGCTCCACCCTCACCCGAACGGCGGCACCGGCCGTGCGCCGCCCGCCCGTCGGTAGCTGAATGGCGGACGGCGCCCGGCGGCGGGAAGGGCAGGTGCGGGGATGGGCGAGGCGATCGGCCCGATGCTGGCCTCCGCGGTGGCGGTCGCGCTCTCCCCGCTGCCGCTGATCGCCCTGCTCCTGATCCTCGCCTCACCGCGCGGCCGGGCCAACGGGGTCGCCTTCACGGCCGGCTGGCTGCTCGGCCTGACCGCGGTGGTGGCCGCCGTCGTGGCGGCGGGAACCGCGTGGAACCCCACCCGCACCGCGCCGACCTGGCCGTCCTGGCTGAAGCTCGCCCTCGGTGTCGTGCTCCTCCTGCTGGCCGCCCGGCAGTGGCGCGAGCGGCCGCGCCCCGGCCGGGTCACCGCGCCGCCGGTCTGGCTGCTCTCGATCGACCGGCTGTCCGCCGCCCGGTCCGCCGGTCTCGCCGTGGTCCTGGTCGTGACCCGTCCGAACACCCTCGTCCCGGCCGTCGGCGGGGCCGCCTCCATCGCCGCCGCCCCGACCGGTGGCTGGGAAGCGGCGATGGCGGCCGCCGTGCTGGTGCTGCTCGGTTCGCTGGGCACCCTGGTGCCCTTCGCGGTCCACCTGCGGGCCGACGGCCGCGCGCGGCGCTCCCTCGGCGAGTTGCGGGCCTGGACGGCCACCCACAACGCGGCGATCATGGTCGTCGTCCCGCTGCTGCTCGGCGCGGAGTACCTGGGCGCCGCCGTTTCCGGGCTCACCTGACCCCCTGCCCTCCC
>NZ_JBIVVI010000993.1:0-3462 GCF_044757675.1 Kitasatospora sp. NPDC091257 | reverse complement strand
GGGTTCGGCGGGCCGGGCGGGTGGCTGCTCCGCCCTGGGCTCCTCCTTGGCCTCTGCTTCGGGTTCCGGCTTGGGCTCCGCCCCGGTGCGCGCGGTCCGGCGCGAGGCGCTCCGGCGGGTGGATTCGACGGGCGCGGGCGCGGGCTCCGGGACGGGTACGGGCGTGGGCTCGGGCTCGGCCCGCGCGGGGGCGGGCACCGCGACGGGCGCGGCCGTCGGCGCCGCCGTCGCCGGGGCGGCGGCGCCGCGCGACCAGCCGAGGTAGGCGCCGCAGTTGCCGCAGAAGTCGTCCCCCTCCCCGTTGGCCGTTCCGCATTCGGGGCACACCGGCATCCGTCAGCCCTCCGTTCGCCCGGGTGGGCCGGGCAGGATCTCCACCCGGCAGGTCAGATGGACCGGACAGCCCGCCCTCACGACGGACCGCACCTGGTCCTCGTCCGGCGCCGGTCCGCGCAGCGGCCAGACCCGGACCAGTACGTCGCCGCCCGGCGCGGGCGGCAACGGAGCGTCCGGGTCGGTGGACCAGGAGGCGCCGCCGCCGTCGACGATCTCGGCTCCGGCGCCGAGCACCAGCCGCAGCCGTTCGGTGAGGCCGCGGCGGGTGCCGCGCCAGCGGTGCAGCTCCACGGCGCGCTCGACCACCGCGCGGCGCACCTCCACCGGCCAGGCCGGGTCCACCTCCACCGCGACCCAGGAGGCCAGCCAGTCGAGGAAGTCGGCCGGCGCGAGGCCGGGTCGGAAGTAGGCGGGCAGGTTGTCCAGGGTCGCGAAGACCGGGGCGAGGACGGTGTCCAGGCCGGCCGTGAACCTCTGGGCGAAGTCGTCGTCGGCGAACAGCGCGGGCAGCAGTTCGCCGATCGGATGCGGGCTGGGCAGTCCCGGGACCGCCGCGCGGCTCATCCGCGCCTCCCGACTCTCGGCGCGCGGCACTCGCTCATGACGTCCCGTCCTCGGCGGCCGGGGTGACCACGACCTGGTGCTGGTGGGAGAAGACCAGGGCGTCCGCCGGGACCTCGACCCGCTCGGCGGGCGCGCCCCGGCGTCCGGTGATCGGGTCGGCCGGGAACAGCCGCACCTCCTCGACGCCCGAGACCGCGGCGACCCGCTGGAGCACCGCGAACACCTCCCCGTACTGCACGGCCCGGCCGAACGGCCAGCCCTCGCCGTCGGCGCCGCCGCGCAGCGGGTTGAGGTACCGGTACAGCGCGGCGAGCACCTCCTCGCGGACCCGGTCGGGGTCGGCGGAG
The DNA here is from genome assembly GCF_044757675.1 of Kitasatospora sp. NPDC091257. Lineage (NCBI taxonomy): Bacteria > Bacillati > Actinomycetota > Actinomycetes > Kitasatosporales > Streptomycetaceae > Kitasatospora > Kitasatospora sp. NPDC091257. The sequence goes on along the minus strand of NZ_JBIVVI010000993.1, from coordinate 2,215 downwards.
CGGGTGGTGAGCCGGGCGACGACCGTCACCCCCTGGTAGGCGGGGGGCTGGACGACCAGCCGGGTGCCGATCAGCCGGCGCTCGTCGAGGGCGGTCGCGACGGCGGCCAGCACCTGCTCGTCGGGGATCAGCTGCTCGAAGCGCAGCCGGTCGCCCTCGTCCGCGACCGCGTCGGGGACCACCAGCACCCGCACCGCTCCCGCTTCCCCGCCGCCGGCGGGCACGCAGCTGATCCGGGCGGCGGACGGCGCGGCCTGCCGGGCGATCAGCTCGAAGTCCCCGGCGGTGACGGCACGTTCCTGTAGGCGCAGCTGGTGCGGGGCGCGGGCCTTCGCGTTCTCCACGGTCTCGCCGTCGACCCCGCCGCGCGCCGCCTCCCGGTTGTCGACCCGGGCGATGTACGGGACGGAGCTGCGCAGTACGGTGACGGTGCCGCGGGCGACGTTGCCCGCGATCCCGCCGCCGGTGCGGTAGCGCGGGACGCGCAGCCGGGCGCCCTTGGGCGGCACGGCGCCGAAGGCCCGCAGGCCGCCGTCCGGTTCCCGGACCGCGGGCGGGAAGAGGAACTCGCCGGTGGTCGCGTCCAGCACCACGTGCCGGTCGGCGGGCGAGGACTCGCCGAAGTGCTCGACGAGCGTCCAGCGTTCCCAGCCCTCGCCGGCCGCGACCTCGACCACCGGGGGCTCCCCGTCGAGCAGCACCGGCGGCCGGGCCAGCCGGAAGCGCTGGCCCGCGACGCCCTCCGAGGTGCCGAGCTGCGCGTCGGTGACGGTCTGCGCGTGGACGGCGGTGGCGGTGCCGCCGACCGTGAACACCTCGGCCCGCCGGACGGTGGGGGACTCGGAGTAGAACGGCTGGCCCGGTTGCGGCTCGGTGACCCGGCAGCGCAGCCAGCCGGCCCGGCGACCGGCGACCACCGAGGCGGTGTGCCCGGCGGGCACGAAGACGACCACCTCGCCGGGCCGGTTGAGGCCGCCGGTGGTGTCGCTGCCGGTCTCGCAGGCGATCCAGCGCGCGCCGTCCCAGACCTCCCAGGCCAGCGGCGGCTGGCGCGGGTCGACGCCGACGCCCTCCACCCGGCTGTCCAGCCGGACGATCAGGATGCAGCGCGGCACGACGGCGGGCAGGGCGAAGAGCATGGCGTCCCCGGCCGCCGGGCGCGCCTGGAAGCAGGGCACGTCCGCGCCGTCGGCCAGCCGGGCCGTGCCGTCGGACTGCTCGCCGGAGGCGGAGACGGTGACCAGCCGCTCCAGCGAGCTGGGGACGATCGGCAGGTCCTCGGCGGTGGAGAAGACCACCGCGTCGTCGGTCTCGGTGCGCAGCGTGGAGACCTCGGTGCCGGCCCGCAGCAGGACCGTCTCGGACTGCGGGGCGGAGAGCCAGAAGTCGACCTCGGCCCGGGCCGCGGCGGGCGGGAAGAGCCGGATGCCGAGCAGGTCGAGGAAGGCCGCGTAGTTCTTCTCCGGGACCCGGTTCAGCCGGTAGAGCAGCTGGTCCACCAGGTAGGCGAAGGTCTCGATCAGGGTGACGCCCGGGTCGGAGACGTTGTGGTCGGTCCACTCCGGGGCGCGCTGCTGGACGTAGCGCTTGGCCTCGTCGACGAGTTGCTGGAAGCGGCGGTCGTCCAGGTTCGGGGAGGGCAGGGCCATCAGCGCGCACCCCCGCCGACCGTGTCGAGGGCGTCCGCGCCCGGGTGCTCCGGGATGGTGTAGAAGGGGAACACCAGGTTGCGGCGGTCGTTGGTGGCCCGCACGGTGTAGTGGACGTCGATGTAGAGGGTGCCCTCCTCGGCGCTGTCGAAGGCGATCACCACGTCGTCGACCTCGATCCGCGGCTCCCAGCGCTCCAGGGCGATGCGCACCTCGCGGGCGATCCGTCCGGCGGTGGTGCTGTCGCCCGGGGCGAAGACGTACTCGTGGATGCCGCAGCCGAACTCGGGGCGCATCGGCCGCTCGCCCGGGGCGGTGCCGAGGATCAGCCGGATCGCCTCCGCGAGCTCCCGGTCGCGCTCCACCATGGCGATGCCGCCGGTGGCGTTCACCCGCAGCGGGAAGGCCCAGCCGCGTCCTATGAAGCTGCCACTCATGCTCAGCCCCCGATCAGCACGTTGAACGCGCCGGTGGTGACGGTGGCGCCGCAGGTGGTCTTGTCGCCCATGCGGGCCGCGGGCAGGCCGCCGATCAGCACCACTCCCCTGGTCACCGCGCCCGGGGAG
>NZ_JBIVVI010000992.1:0-3465 GCF_044757675.1 Kitasatospora sp. NPDC091257 | reverse complement strand
TTCCTCCGGCACGCGACCGACTTCGACGCGAGGCTGTTCGGCATCTCGCCGCGCGAGGCGCTGGCGATGGACCCCCAGCAGCGGCTGCTGCTGGAAGCCGCCTGGGAGGCCTTCGAGTCCGCCGAGCTGGACCCGCGCTCGATGCGCGGCCGGCAGATCGGTGTCTTCGTCGGCGCCTCCTCCTCCGGCTACGGCGGGGGCGGCGCGCACGGCTTCGAGGGAGCCGAGGGGCACCTGCTCTCCGGCACCGCCAACAGCGTGATCTCGGGCCGGGTCGCCTACTCCTTCGGCCTGGAGGGGCCGGCGGTGACGGTGGACACCGCCTGCTCGTCGTCCCTGGTGGCACTCCACCTGGCGGCCCAGGCGGTGCAGCGCGGCGAGTGCGCGATGGCGCTCGCGGGCGGTGTCACGGTGATGGTCTCGCCGGCCACCTTCGGCGAGTTCGACCGCCAGGGCGGGCTCGCCTCGGACGGCCGCTGCAAGGCCTTCGCGGCCGCGGCGGACGGTACGGGCTGGGGCGAGGGCGTCGGCGTGCTGCTGGTCGAGCGGCTGTCGGACGCCCGGCGGCTCGGGCACCGGGTGCTGGCGCGGGTGCGCGGCAGCGCCGTCAACCAGGACGGCGCCTCCAACGGCCTCACCGCGCCCAACGGCCCCGCACAGGAGCGGGTGATCCGCCAGGCACTGGCCACCGCCGGACTGACCACCGCCGACGTGGACGTGGTCGAGGCGCACGGCACCGGCACCCGCCTCGGCGACCCGATCGAGGCGCAGGCGCTGCTGGCCACGTACGGTCAGGGGCGGCCGGAGGGCAGCCCGCTGGTGCTGGGCTCGATCAAGTCCAACATCGGGCACACCCAGGCCGCCGCCGGCGTCGCCGGGATCATCAAGATGGTCATGGCGATGCGTCACGGCGTCCTCCCGGCCACGCTGCACGTGGACGAGCCCACCCCGCACGTCGACTGGTCGGCGGGCGCGGTCGAGCTGCTGACGCGGGCCCGGCCGTGGCCGGAGGACGGTCGGCCGCGCCGCGCGGGCGTGTCCTCCTTCGGTATCAGCGGCACCAACGCCCACGTCATCATCGAGGCCGTGCCGAGCCCTGCCCCGGCCGAGCGGACGGCGGCGGCGCCGCCGGTGGTCCCCTGGCTGCTGTCGGGCAGGACCGAACCCGCCCTGCGGGCCCAGGCCGAGCGGCTCGCGGCCTTCCTCGGCTCCGGCGACGGGGCCGACGGTCGGCCGCAGCCGGACCCGGCCGACCTCGGCCACGCCCTGCTCGGCCGGGCCGCGCTCGCCCACCGCGCGGTCGTGCTCGGAGCGGACGCGGCGGACCTCGCCGAGGGGCTCGACACCGTGACGACGGGCACCCCGTCGGCGCACGTGGTCGCCGGTGCGACGGTCGAAGGCCAGACGGCGTTCCTGTTCACGGGACAGGGTGCGCAGCGGGTCGGTATGGGCCGGGGCCTTTACGAGGCCTTCCCGGCCTTCGCGGCGGCCTTCGACGCGGTCTGCGCGGAGCTGGACCTGCTCCTCGACCGGCCGGTCGGGGACGTGGTGTTCGACGGCGTCGAGGATCTGGACCGGACGGTGTGGGCGCAGGCCGGGCTGTTCGCGGTCGAGGTGGCCTCCTTCCGGCTGCTCGAATCCTGGGGCGTGGCACCCGACTTCCTGCTCGGGCACTCGATCGGCGAGATCGCCGCCGCCCATGTGGCGGGAGTGTTCTCGCTCGCCGACGCGTGCGCCCTGGTGGCGGCACGTGGCCGGCTGATGGACGCGCTGCCCGAGGGCGGCGCGATGCTCGCGGTGCAGGCCACCGAGGCCGAGGTGCGGGCGGAGATCGGTGACCGCCTGGACGTCGCCGCCGTCAACGGCCCGACCTCCGTGGTGCTCTCCGGCCCCGTCGAGGTGGTCGAGGAGCTCGCGGCCCGCTGGAAGGCCGAGGGCCGCAAGACCAACCGGCTGACGGTCTCGCACGCCTTCCACTCGGCCCTGATGGAGCCGATGCTCGCCGAATTCGCCGCCGTGCTGGCCGGGTTGACCTTCGCCGAGCCGCGCATCCCGGTCGTCTCGAACCTGACCGGCGGGATCGCCGAGCCGGGCCTGCTCACCACCCCCGACTACTGGGTGCGCCAGGTCCGCGAGGCCGTCCGCTTCGCCGACGGCGTCGACACCGTTCGTCGCCAGGGCGTCACCCGCTTCGTGGAGCTGGGCCCGGACGCGGTGCTGAGCGGCCTGGCCGGACAGGCGGTTGCCGAGGCCGTGTTCGCGCCGCTGCTGCGCCGTGAGCGGGAGGAGTCGGGCACCGCGCTGACCGCCCTGGCCCGGCTCTGGACGGCCGGCGCGGACGTCGACTGGCGGGCCGTGCTGCCGGCCGGCCGACGGCTCGAACTGCCGACGTACGCCTTCCAGCGCGAGCGCTACTGGCCGCGCCCGGCCGTCCGGTCCGGCGACGCCGGTTCGGTCGGCCAGCTGTCGGCCGGCCATCCGATGCTCGGCGCCGCGGTTCAACTGGCCGGAGACAACGGCCTTTTGCTGACCGGACGGCTGTCGCTCGCCACCCACTCGTGGCTCGCGGACCACGCTGTCCAGGGCCAGGCGCTGGTGCCGGGGACGGCCCTCGTGGACATGGCGTTGCGCGCGGGCGAGCAGATCGACCGCCCGGTCCTGGAGGAGCTGGTGCTCCAGGCGCCGCTGCCGCTGCCCGAGCAGGGCGGCGTGCACCTCCAGGTGCGGGTGGCGGCCCCGGGCGAGGAGGGCGACTGCCGGGTGGAGATCCACGCCCGGCCGGACGCCGGCGGGACCGCGCCGTGGATCTGCCACGCGGTGGGAACCCTGACCGCGCAGGAGCGGGCGCCGGAGTTCGATCTGGCCGCCTGGCCGCCGGCCGGTGCCACGGCGTTGCCGCTGGAGGGTTTCTACGAGGCTCTGGCCGAGGTCGGGTACGGCTACGGTCCGGTGTTCCGGGGTCTGGGTGCGGCCTGGCGGGTGGGTGAGACCGTCTACGCGGAGGTCGCGCTGCCCGAGGCGGTGGCGGGTGAGGCGGGCGGTTTCGGTCTGCACCCGGCGCTGCTGGACGCGGCGCTGCATGTCAGCGGCCTGGTCGAGGCCGAGGGCGGGGCGACGCGACTGCCCTTCGCCTGGACCGGCGTCCAGTTGCACGCCGTCGGAGCGTCCGCGCTGCGCGTCGCGGTGAGTCCGGCGGCCGACGGTGTGGCGATCCTGGCCGCCGACGAACTCGGCGCTCCTGTCGCGTCCGTGGGCTCCCTGGTACTGCGGGAGGTTTCGGCGGAGGCGCTTCGGCCGGTCGGTGAGGGTGGGCCGGAGGCGTTGTTCGCGGTGGACTGGGTGCCGGTTCCGGTGCCGGTTCCGGCGGTTGCGGAGGGTGTGGGTTCGTCGGAGTGGGTGGCGATCGGTGAGGTCGCCGGTGTGCGGGGGTTCGTCGATGTGGCGGGCCTGGTGGGTGAGTTGGAG
>NZ_JBIVVI010000991.1:0-3466 GCF_044757675.1 Kitasatospora sp. NPDC091257 | reverse complement strand
GACTTCGAGTGTGTGTAGTTCAGAGGTGTGCTGTTCCGATCTGACACCACCACCGGCGGCACGACCCACGACACCGGCACGACCACCACCACCGACACCACCGGCGCCACCGACACCACCGGCGCCGGCGCCGGCGCCGGTGACCTCGCCGTCCGCCACCTCGAAGTCGCGATCATCGGCGCCGGCATCTCCGGCCTCGGCACCGCCATCGGCCTCCTCAAAGCCGGCATCGACGACTTCCTCGTCTTCGAACGCGCCCACGACCTCGGCGGCACCTGGCGCGACAACACCTACCCCGGCTGCGCCTGCGACGTCCAGGCCCACCTCTACTCCTTCTCCTTCGCCCGCAACCCCGAATGGAAATCCACCTTCGCCACCCGGGCCGAGGTCCACGCCTACCTCAAGAACTGCGCCACCCGCCACGGCGTCGACCCCCACCTGCGCTACGACCACGAACTCCTGGACGCCACCTGGAACGACACCCACCACCACTGGGACATCCGCACACAGCACGGCCGCTACACCGCCCAGGTCCTCGTCACCGGCACCGGCTACCTCTCCGACCCCGCCGTCCCCGACCTGCCCGGCCTCGACACCTTCACCGGCACCGTCTTCCACTCCTCCCGCTGGCGCCACGACCACGACCTCACCGGCCGCAACATCGCCGTCATCGGCACCGGCGCCTCCGCCATCCAGTTCGTCCCCGCCATCCAGCCCCACGCCGCACGCATCGACCTCTACCAGCGCACACCCCCCTGGGTCGCCGCCAAACCCGACAAACCCAACACCCCCCGCCACACCTGGATGCTCCGCCACCTCCCCGGCTACCAGCGCTTCCGCCGCGCCTTCAACAAACACGGCCGCGAAATCGTCGCGTTCTTCATGTCCCGCCCCTCCCGCACCACCGGCATGAAGAACATGGCCGCCGGCCACCTCAAAAAATCCGTCCCCGACCCCGCCCTGCGCGCCCGCCTCACCCCCGACTACACCGTCGGCTGCAAACGCCTCCTCTTCTCCAACACCTGGTACCCCGCCATCCAACAACCCAACGTCGACATCGTCTCCGACACCATCACCCACATCGGCCCCACCCACATCACCACCACCGACGGCACCCGACGCCACATCGACACCATCATCCTCGCCACCGGCTTCACCGCCACCGACCGCCCCGTCGCCCACCTCATCCACGGCCGCCACGGACACACCCTCGCCGACACCTGGAACACCCACGGCATGACCGCCCACCGCGGCACCACCATCCACGGCTTCCCCAACCTCTTCATGCTCCTGGGCCCCAACACCACCCTCGGCCACTCCTCGCAAACCGTCATGATCGAAGCCCAGATCACCTACATCCTCGCCGCCCTCAAAACCCTCCGCACCCACCACCTCACCACCCTCGACGTCCACCCCCACGCCCAGACCACCTACAACACCACCCTCCAGAACCGCCTCAAGAACACCGTCTGGAACACCGGCGGCTGCACCAGCTGGTACACCGACACCCACGGCAACAACCCCAACATCTGGCCCACCTACACCTGGCGCTTCCGCCAACAAACCCGCACCTTCGACCTCACCAACTACCAAACCACCACCCACACCACCCCCTGACACCACCCGCCACCCCGCAACACACCCAGCCACCAGCCGGCACCCGCACCACCCGCCACCCGGCGGCACCCGGCTACCGCACCCCCGACCACCAGCGGCACCCCCGCCAGCACCCGCCACCACACCCCCGGCGCCACCCCCGGCCACCAGCGACACAGACCACCCGCCACACCGGCACTCACCGCACCCCACACCCCGCACCACCGGGACAGGCCGGCCCACACCACAGACCGGCCCACCGAACAACACCCAGAACACAACACACCGGACGCAGCACCAGCACGACGAGCAAGACCCGAACGACCCGCAGGACCCGCACAACACACAGAACCAGCACGGCAGTCACCAACGACAAAGGCACCACCCCACGCAGGACCGGCCACACCACGACCCGCAGAACCGGCACACACGACACACACGGCACCACCAGCAATGCCGGCCGGCGCGACCGGCCCGACCGACCCGCACCAGCACCAGCACCAGCACCAACACCAGCAGGGCCAGCAGGTCAGTTACAGGCGACAGGAACCGCTTCGGCACACACAACCCGAACACCCCGCGCAACACACAGGACCGGCAGACGGAGCCGGCAGGCAAAAAAACCGGCCCCCGCACCCACACAACCCCCACGACGGCCACCACCCGCAGAACCCGCAGAACCGACGGGCCGGGGCAGAACCGACGGGCCGGGGCAGAACCGACGGGCCGGGGCAGAACCGACGGGCCGGGGCAGAACCGACGGGCCGGGGCAGGACCGACGGGCCGGGGCAGGACCGAAACCACCGGCACCACCCACACGGCCGGTACGGCCAGGAGAAACGGTACGGCGAGAACGCCGACCCCCCACGCCACCGAACCAGTTGGGACCGGCAGAGCCGCCGGGAACGGCAGGCAGAGGAACCGGCCCCCGGCACCAGCACAACAAGCAGGACCAGCACCACGGTTGCACCAGGCAGCAGCACCCCTGCACGCACGACCGCAACGACCGACAGGACCAGCAGGACCGAAACCATCGGCACAACCCGCACGGCCGGTACGGCCAGGAGGAACGGTACGGCGAGAACGCCAACCCCCCACGCCACCCAACCAGCTGGGACCGGAAGAGCCACCGGGAACGGCAGGCAGAGGAACCGGCCCCCCGCACCAGCACAACAAGCACGACCAGCACCACGGTCACACAAGGCAGCAGCACCCCTGCACGCACGACCGCAACGACCGACAGGACCAGCAGGACCGAAACCACCGGCACAACCCGCACCGCCGGTACGGCCAACAGAACCAGTACGGCCGACGGGACCCACTCGGCCACGGCCCGACCAGCAGGACCGGCACACGCGGCACCACCGGCAGGGCAGGCCGATCGAACCGCCCGGCACAGGACCGGCACCACCCGCAAAGACACCGCAGCCGGCAACGCAGGCACAGCCGACACAGCCGACACAGCCGGCCGAGCAACCGGGAACGGCAGGCAGAGGAACCGGCCCCCGGCACCAGCACAACAAGCACGACCAGCACCACGGTTGCACAAGGCGGCAGCACCCCTGCACGCACGACCGCAACGACCAGCAGGACCAGCAGGACCGAAACCACCCACCGGTCGAGCCACCGCCGACAGCACCCGCAAAGCCGGCACCCACCGCACACCACCGGCACCGGCACCCGCCGGGCCCCCCACCACCCCGAGGAGACCACCGCGCATGAACCGACCCGCCCTCTCCAGGCGCACCCTGCTCACCGGCGCCGCCGCCACCGTCATCGGCTACAACACCACCACCCGCACCTGGGCCACCGCGGCCACCACCGGCACGCCGGTCAACGCCAAGCTCACCTTCAGGGCGGGCGCCCACAC
>NZ_JBIVVI010000990.1:0-3476 GCF_044757675.1 Kitasatospora sp. NPDC091257 | reverse complement strand
CCTCACCGAGACCTCCCACCGGGAGGTGACCCTCCATGCGCTCACCGCCCGTGCCACCCTCGACACGGGTCCCGACTCGACGCGGGCGGGCATCGTGGTCGCCGAGGCCCTTCTCGAACTGTGGCCGACCGCGGACTACGGCATGCAGGGTTTGGCCGCGACGCTCCGGGCCAACACCGACGTGCTCACCAGGCACGGGCCCACCGGCCTGATCCAGCGGCCGCTGGGGATGCACGTGCTGCTGTTCCGCTGCGGCGCCAGCCTCGTGGAGGCGGGCCTGTACGCCACCGGCATCCAGTACTGGACGCATCTCGCCACCGCGAGCGAGCGCGTCCTGGGAGGCGACCATCCCGACACTCTCGCGGCCCTCGGGAACCTCGCGCAGTCGTGCTGGGAGGCCGGACGCACCGACGAGGCGATGAGTCTCCAGGAGCAGGTCCTCGCCGACCTCCAACGCCTCCACGGCAGCGACCACCCCACCGTCCTGATGGCCCGCAACAACCTGGCCGCCACCTACTCGGAGGCCGGACGCGTCGAGGACGCCATCGGTCTCCAGGAGCAGGTCCTCGCCGACCGTCGGCACGAGCTGGGCGCCGACCACCCGGACACCCTCACGTCCCGCAACAACCTGGCCGCCACCTACCTGGAGGCCGGACGCGTCGAGGACGCCGTCGGTCTCCAGGAGCGGGTCCTCGCCGACCGCCGGCGCGTCCTCGGCGGCGACCACCCGGACACCCTCACGTCCCGCAACAACCTCGCGGTCATGTACCTGCACGCCGGAGACGTGGAGCGAGGGGTGGAGATGCTCCGCCGGGCGGCGGCGGACCTCGACCGCGTCCTCGGCCCGGACCATCCGTCGACCGTCCTGGCCAGGGAGAACCTGCTCGAAGTGACGGGGGAACCTCAGCCCGAGGCCGCCCAGGACAGCAGCAGCCGCAGCCCGTCGTCCGACGCCGAGCCCGGGTCGGCGGTGTAGGTCACCAGCGCCTGGCCCGGGTCGTCGGCCGGCCGCAGGGTGTCGTACACGAGGTCGAGCGTGCCGGCCAGGGGGTGGCGGAAGGCCTTGCGGCCCGAGGTCTTGTCGGCGACCGGGTGGTCGGCCCACATCCGCTGGAACTCTTCGCTGCCCAGGCAGAGTTGGCCGATCAGCTCGGCGAGCAGCGGGTCGTCGGGGCGGCGGCCGGCCTCCAGGTGGAGGAAGGCGACGTTCTCCCGGGCGCACGCGGCCCAGTCGGCGTAGAGCTCGCGGGAGGCCGGGTCGAGGAAGGTGATGCGGGCGATGTTGCGCTCCTCGACCGGCAGGGCGCCGTAGTCGCCGAGGAGCGCGACGGCGGCGTGGTTCCAGGCCAGGACGTCCATCCGGTGGCCCATCACCAGGGCCGGGGTGTGCGGGAGCTGCTCCAGCAGGCGCAGCAGCGAGGGGCGGGGCCGCTGGCGCTCGACGGGGCGGCGGGGGCGGGCCGCGGGCCGGGCGAGGCGGTGCAGGTGGCCGGACTCGTCGGGGGCCAGCCGCAGGGCGCGGGCGACGGCGTCGAGGACGGCGTCCGACGGGTTGCCGACGCGGCCCTGTTCGAGGCGGGTGTAGTAGTCGACGCTGACTCCGGCGAGGTGGGCGAGCTCCTCGCGGCGCAGCCCGGCGACGCGGCGGCGGCCGCCGTAGTCGGGGAGGTCGACGTCCTCGGGCCGCAGGCCGGCGCGGCGGGTGCGGAGGAATTCGCTCAGGGCGCTGCTCGGGTTCACGTCATGGATTGTCACCCGGACGGGTGCCGCCGTGCCTGGCCCTGTCAGGACCAGGCACGGCGGGGCCGGGGCGGTCAGCCGGTCAGCCGGTCAGGGACGGGAAGGCCGGGACGAGCCCGCCGTCGATCACGATGTCCTGCCCGGTGATGTACGAGGAGCGGTCGGAGAGCAGGAAGGCGACCGTCTGCGCGACGTCCTCGGCGGTGCCCAGCCGGCCGAGCGGGACGTGGCCGCGGACCGGCTCGTGGTCGGCCGGGTCCGGGAGGGCCGCGTGGAACATCTCGGTGACGATGTAGCCGGGGCTGACCGAGTTGACCCGGATGCCGCGGCCGGCCAGTTCGCTGCCGAGGGTGCGGGCGAGGCTGAGGACGGCGGCCTTGGTGGCGGCGTAGACGGCGGCGCCGGGCAGGCCGCGGTGCGGGGTCCAGGAGGCGTTGAGGACGACGGATCCGCCGCCGGCGGCGTCCAGCAGTGGCAGGGCGTGCTGGACGGTGAGGAACACGCCCTTGAGGTTGACGGCGACGATCCGGTCGAACTCGGCCTCCGTCACCTCGTCCACCGGTTGGAAGCCGGCCACGCCGGCGTTGGCGAAGACCCCGTCGAGCCGGCCGTACCGCTCCCGCACGGTGTCGGCCAGCCGGGCGAGGTCGGCCGCCACGGAGGCGTCGGCGCGGACGGTGAGCAGCCGGTCGCCGGCGTCGAGGCGCGCCGCGGCGCGGGCGAGCCGCGCGTCGTCGCGGCCGGTGACGACGACCCGGGCGCCGGTGGCGAGGAGGTGACGGGCGGTGGCGAGGCCCATGCCGCTGGTGCCGCCGGTGACGAGGACCGTGGCGTCGCCGGGGACGGTGACGGCGGAGGGGGCGGTGACGGCGGAGGGGACGGCGGCATCGCCGGGGACGGTGGCGTCGGAAAGAACGGTGGCGTCGGAGGAAGTGTGGCTCATGCCGTTCACCTTCGCGACCGGTGCCGGGCCGGCACCAGGCCCGCCTCGACCGTGGGTCCCGAAAAACCACCCTGCAAACCGGGAATCGGCGCGATCACCGGATGGTTGGGCCAGGGCGACGGTCCAATACGGCACTCGCGAAGAGGGACTTCCCATGAAGATCGGCATCATCGGCGCGGGCAACATCGGCGGCAACCTGACGCGACGGCTGACGTCGCTGGGGCACGAGGTATCGGTGGCCAACTCCCGTGGCCCGGAGACGCTCAAGGCACTGGTCGAGGAGACCGGCGCGACGGCGGTGACGGTCTCCGAGGCCGCCCGGGGCGCGCAGGTCGTGGTGGTGACGGTGCCGCTGAAGAGCGTGCCGGACCTGCCCGCCGGGCTGCTGGACGGCGCCGCCGAGGGCGTCGCGGTGATCGACACCGGCAACTACTACCCGAAGGAGCGCGACGGCCGGATCGACGCGATCGAGGACGGCGGGCTCACCGAGAGCCGGTGGACGGAGCAGCACCTCGGGCACCGGGTGGTGAAGGTGTTCAACGGCACCTACGCCCAGGACCTGCTGGAGCGCCCGCGACCGGCCGGGGACCCGGAGCGGCTCGCCGTGCCGGTCGCGTCGGACGACGAGGCGGCCAAGCGGGTGGTGCGCGAGCTGGTCGACGCGTTGGGCTTCGACACCGTGGACGCGGGCGGGATCGACGAGTCCTGGCGCCAGCAGCCGGCCACCCCGGTGTACGGGCTGCGCGCCGGGGTCGAGGCGGTCACCCGGGCGCTCGCGGAGGCCTCCCCGGAG
>NZ_JBIVVI010000989.1:0-3478 GCF_044757675.1 Kitasatospora sp. NPDC091257 | reverse complement strand
CAGGAGGGCGAACCCCCTCAAGAAGCTGCGCGGCTGGCCGCTCACCTTCTTCCTGGCCGGCATCACCGGGCTGTCGATCGCCCCCTTCTACTGGCTGGTGGTCTCCGCCACCCGCAAGGACACCGAGGTCTTCGACTGGCCGCCCAAGCTGCTGCCCGGCGGGAGCCTCGGCGAGAACCTGAGCCACCTGCAGCAGAAGATCGGCCTGCTCCGGGTGATCGGGAACTCCGTGCTGGTGGCGGGGGTCCAGACGCTGGGCGCCCTCGTCGTGGCGCTGCTCGCGGGCTACGCCTTCGCCAAGTTCCGCTTCCGCGGCCGCACCCTGCTGTTCGCACTGCTGCTGTCCACCCTCGTGGTGCCCGAACAGGTCACGCTGGTACCGCTGTTCAAGATGATGACGAACTTCGGCCTGCTGGACACCTACCAGGCGCTGATCCTGCCCGGCCTGTGCGTGCCGTTCGCCATCTTCCTGATGCGGCAGTCGCTGAGCAGCCTGCCGGACGAACTCCTGGACGCCGCCCGGGTCGACGGCGCGGGCGAGATCCGGGTGCTGTTCAGCGTGGTGGTGCCGGTCATGAGGCCGGTGCTGGCGGCGCTGTCGATCTTCCTCTTCCTGGGGTCCTGGAACCAGTTCGTCTGGCCGCTGATCGCCCTGCGCAGCCCCGAGATGCACACCCTGCCGGTCGCCCTGGCGACGCTGCACGGCAACAAGTCCAACACCGACTACGGCGCGATCCTCTCCGGCACCGCGCTGTCCACCCTGCCGATGATGGTCCTCTTCCTGGTCCTCCAGCGGCAGTTCATCTCCGGCCTGCTGGCCGGCGCCACGAAGGGCTGACCATGACCGAGAGCACGATCGAGAGCACGGCCGGGAGCACGGCCGGGAGCACGGGCGGGACGACGGCCGGCACCGAGGACGTCTGGGAGCCGCACGCCCCCACCGCCGCCGGCGGCCTGCGCCGGCTGTACGTCGACGGGCTGGACCTGCGGGTGAGCGGCACCGGCACGGCCCGGGGCATCGCCGACGGGGTGGTGGAGGTGACCGCCGAGGGCGCGGGCGAGGTGCGGATCGAGTGGCGCGTGCCCTGCGTGGACGCCACCGCCCTGTGGACCCCCGAGCCGCGCGGCACCGGCTGGCTGCCCGCCGCCTGGAGTGCCCCGCGCCGCACCTCGCTGGCCAACGGCGCGCCGATCGCCGCGCTGGTCGGTACCGGCGACGTCGCCCTGTGCGCCTTCGCCGCCGGGCGTCCGGACGTGCTGGCCGGGGCCGGCGTGGTCGAGGAGACCGGCGAGTTCCGGTTCTGGGCCCAGGCCACCGACCGGCTCACCGTCCGGATCGACACCTCCCGCCGGCACTTCGGGCGCGCCCTGGCCGACCTCGCCGCCTGGTGGGGCGAGGGCCGCACGGCCGACATCCCGGAGGCCGCCCGCCGCCCCGCGTACTCCACCTGGTACTCGATGCACCAGGACATCACCCCCAAGGGCGTCGAGACCCAGGCCGCGCTCGGCAAGGAGCTGGGCCTGGACGTGATCATCGTGGACGACGGCTGGATGACCGCCGACCGCACCCGCGGCTACGGCCACTGCGGCGACTGGGAGCCGGTCTCGCTGCCCGACACCGCCGCCCACGTGCGGCGGGTGCACGACCTCGGCGTGCGCTACATGCTCTGGTACGCGCTGCCGTTCATCGGCAAGGACAGCGCCGCGTACCGGGAGATCGGCCACCTCGCGCTGGCCGACGCCGCCCACATGGGCGCGATCGTCGCCGACCCGCGCCACCCCGAGGTCCGGGCCTTCCTCACCGACCGGCTCGCCCGGGCCGTCGAGGAGTGGGGCATGGACGGCCTCAAGGTGGACTTCGTCGACTGGTTCGCCCGTGCCGACGCCCCGCCGGCCCGCCCCGGCGCGGACTGCGAGTCCGTCGACGAGGGCGTGGAGCGGCTGCTCGCCGGGATCCGCGGGCGGATCACCGCCGCCGATCCGGAGGCGATGATCGAGCACCGCCAGCCGTACGTCAGCCCCGGCCTGTGGCCGTACGCGACCATGATCCGCGCCACCGACTGCCCGCTCAGCCCGCAGGAGAATCGGCAGCGGACCGTCGACGTGCGGCTCGCGGCCGGGCCGGTCCCCGTCCACGCCGACATGCTGATGTGGCACCAGGGCGAGCCGCCGGAGCAGGTCGCCTGCCACCTGATCAACGTGCTGTTCTCGGTGCCGCAGGTCTCCGTCGACCTCGCCGCGCAGAGCGAGGGCCAGCGCGAGGCCATCGCCTTCTGGCTCGGCGTCTTCCGCGAGCACACCGCCACCCTCCAGCTCGGCGAACTGCTCCCGGCCCGCCCGGACCTCGGCTACCCGATGGTCACCGCGCGCGGCGCCGACACCGTCGCGGTGGCCCGCTACGCCGCGCTGCCGGTGGACGTCTCCGGTGAGGACTGGCACACCCTGCTGGTCGCCAACGCCGACGCCGACCCGGACGTCCGGCTCACCGGCGGCCGCGGGCAGGTGGCGGTGACGGTGCAGGACGCCCGGGGGCGTATCGTCCGGCAGGGCGAGGTCGAGCTGGACCGGGCGGACGCGATCGTGGTGCCGCGCGGCGGACTGCTGACCCTGCGCCGGGCCTGACCCTGCGCCGGGCCTGACTCCGCGCCGGGCCCGACTCCGCGCCGGGCCCGACTCCGCGCCGGGCCCGACCCGCTCGGGGCGGCGGACCGGTGCCGGCCCCCGTCGTCCCGAGCCCCGACCATCCCTGGAGGACCGCATGCCCGAGGGACCGCACCGCCCGCGCCGTGGCGCCGCCACGATCGAGGAGGTCGCCCGGGCGGCCGGGGTCTCCCGGCAGACCGTCTCCAACACGCTGAACGCGCCGCAGCGGGTCCGCCCGGAGACCCTGGAGCGGGTGAACGCGGCGATCCGCGAACTCGGCTACCAGCCCGACCAGTCGGCCCGCTCGCTGCGCAGCGGCGCCCGCCGCACCATCGGCTACCTCGCCCCGGTGGACGACCCGCTCGACCCGAACCCGCTGATGGCCGGCTTCCTGGAGGCTCTGGTCGACGCGGCCGGGGCGGCCGGGCAGCGGGTGCTGCTGTTCCGGCCGGGGCAGGGCACGGCCGACCCGGCGGCGTCGATCGACGAGCTGGTGGCGGCCCGTCAGGTGGACGGACTGGTGCTGGCCGACGTGCTGCACGAGGACGTCCGGATCGCCCATGCGGCCCGGCTGGGCGTCCCGTTCGTCAGCTTCGGACGGACCGGGCCCGGGCAGCCGCAGCACTGGGTGGACATCGGCAACGAGGCGGCGATGGCCGAGGTGGTGCGGCACCTCGCGGCGCTCGGCCACCGCCGGATCGGCTACCTCGGGGCCGCCGAGGAGCTGCCCTGGATGGCGGCGCGGCGGGCCGGGTTCCTGGCCGAGGCCGACCGGCTCGGCCTGTCCGCGGTGGCGAGGGACGCGGCGGGGGCGGGGGCGGGGGCCGGTGACGGG
>NZ_JBIVVI010000988.1:0-3479 GCF_044757675.1 Kitasatospora sp. NPDC091257 | reverse complement strand
CCCCTCCCGTGTCTCCTCCGGCGTCTCCTCCCGTGCGCACCCCTAGATCATTTTTCCTCCAAAAGCAACAACCTTCGCTCGTGATCTGGTGCACAAGCTCACCCCCGTGTTGAATTGCGGCCACAGCGCGGGCCTTTCGCCCTGTCGTCGCCATGCGTGCGGGTCGTGGCGGCAGGGCCTCAGGGGCAGGTCCGCGCGCTTGCCGGATGGCGCACACAAGGAGGTGGCGTTGTCGGAGCACGGATGGAACCCGAGCGGCCCGGAGGAGCGGGGGCGGGCGGCAGCGGAGGAACCGGGCGACACCGTGTGGCGGCTGAGGTCCCGGGGGTGCTGGCAGGAGGCCGCCGAACTGCTGCGGCCGCCCGCCGAGCACGACCCGGAAGCGGCCCTGGGGCGGGCCGAACTCCTCATCGAGCAGTGCCTGTTCACCGCGGCGCACTGGACCCAGGCGGAACAGGCGCTGCGCCTGGCGGAGGCGCTGGCCTCCGGCACCGAGCAGCGCGCGGCCGCCGCCTGCGCCCGCGGCTTCCTCGCGTACGTGGCGAGCGTGCTCGGCCCGCGGGACCGGCTGGACGAGGCGCAGGCCGCGCTCGGCCGCACCTCGGCGCTGCTGCCGCCGGACGCCCCGGGCCGCCCGCTGCTGGACTTCCGGCGCGGACTGGTGGCCGAGAACCTGCTGCGCGACCGCAGCGCCGCGTGGATCGCCTACCGCCGGGCGCACGAGGGCGCCGGCGAGCGCGGGGACGAACTGCTGCGCTCGTACACCTGGCGGCACCTGGCCGCGCTGGCGCTCTCGCGCGGGGACCGCGGGAACGCCCGGGAGGGCTTCGAGGCCTCCCTGCGGCTGCGCGAGCAACTCGGCTTCACGGTGGGGGTGGCCCCGGCGCTCGCGGCGCTCGCCGAGGTCTCCGAGCCGCCCGAGGCCGCGCGGCTGCGGGCCGAGGCGGCCCGGCTGGTGGCCGGCCTGGGCGGGGTGCCGGTCTGGCTCGCGCGCCAGTTGGCCGCCTCCCGTGCGCCGGGGCCTCCCTCGGACGGGCGCATCACGAGCGAGACCGGAGGAACAATCAGCTAAGGTGAGGCTAACCTGGCCGGGGGGAGCAGTACCCCGGCCAGGTCGCCTTGCCGTTCCCCGGGCACCGCCATGCCCCGGTCCGGCCGCGTCCGACGGCCCGTGCCGCCGGGCACCGCCGGGCGGACCATGGGCGCCCCGGTCGACCCGATGGGGCCGCCCATGACCGCGAGCAGCACCCGGCCCGGCCCCAGGCCGCGCGTCCCCCGCACCACCGGGGCGCGCACCGCCGTCCCCGCCCCCGCTCCCGCCACCCCGGGCGCCCCGTCGTACCACCGGCTGTCCGGACTCACCCCCGTTCTGACGGTGCGCTGCGCCCCGCCCCGGCGCCGCGACGGCTGGCTGCCCGCCGCCGACCTGGCCACCCGCCCCGAGGCGGTGCGCGAGCTGATCGCCCACGACGCCCGGCGGGGCCTCGCCCGCTACGGGCAGCCGCTGCGCCCGGACGTCGCGGCCGGCTTCGGGCTGCACCGCTTCGTCTGGCCGGTCTCGCTGCTGTTCACGCTGCCGTGGTTCCTGGAGCGGCGCGTCCCGCTGCTCACCCTGCGGGACGTCGCGCTGCGCAGGCGCCCCGACGCGGTCGAACTGACCGTCCGCGCGGCGGAGTTCGCCTGCCTGCCGGAGGACCCGGCAGCCGGAGCCGGGCAGGCCCGGACGGTGCCGGACGAGCCGGCGCTGGCCGCCGCCCTGCGGTCCGCCCTGGGCGCCTTCCTGGCCCCGGTACTCACCGCCTTCGGCCCGGAGGCCCGGCGCGGACCCCGGGTGCTCTGGGCGATGGCCACCGACGCGGTGGTGGAGGGGCTCTGGTACGCGGGCGGGCTGCTCGGGGAGCGGGAGCGGGCGCGGACCGAACTGACCGCGCTGCTGGCGCCCGGCGGGGCCCTCGACCCCGCGCGCACGCCCGGCGCGGACGACCGTCCCGCCCCGGCCCCGGCGCCCTTCACCCCGGGAGCCGGTTTCGCGCCCCCGGCGCTCGGTGCGGAGAGCGCCCCACCCCCGGACCGGTCCCGGGCCAGTTGCTGCCTCGTCTACACCGCCGATCCGAGGGACATGTGCGGCGGCTGCCCACGCGTCACGCGGCGTTGACGAAAAGCCGTTCGACTTCGGGTTAGAAAAGCCCGCCATTCCTGGAAAAACCCACGTCGCATTCCTACGACCATGCGATGGTCACCGGGTCAGAAATCCCTCTCCTCAGCGCATTGACGGCGAATCGGCCATTCCTCCGCGCGGAATCCGCCATGATGGTCCCCGCCATCACGGCGCAGGAAAGCGACGCAGGAAAGCGAGGCCGGTTCCGGCGATGAAATTGTCCGACATACCGCTCGGATGGGCGATCACCGTGGTCGTGGGGCTGCTGGTCAGCGCACTCCTGGTGGCCCTGCTCCGCAGCCGGGGGGCCACCTCCTCCACCGCCGGCCCCGATTCCTGGGAACGTTCCGAGGAACGGCGCCGCCGCAAGGAATCCCTGTACGGCGGCGCCTCCTACACCCTGTTGTTCTGCTGCGCCGGCGTCGCGGCCGCCCTCTCCTTCCACGGCCTGGTCGGCTTCGGCGTACAGAACCTCGGCCTGTCCGGCGGCTGGGAGTACCTCGTCCCGTTCGGGCTCGACGGCGCCGCGATGTTCTGCTCGGTGCTCGCCGTCCGCGAGGCCAGCCACGGCGACGCGGCGCTCGGCTCCCGGCTGCTGGTCTGGCTCTTCGCCGGCGCCTCGGCCTGGTTCAACTGGGTGCACGCCCCGCGCGGGCTGACCCACGCCGGCGCCCCGCAGTTCTTCTCCGGCATGTCCCTCTCGGCGGCGATCCTCTTCGACCGGGCGCTCAAGCAGACCCGCCGGGCCGCGCTGCGCGAACAGGGCCTGGTCCCCCGCCCGCTGCCGCAGATCCGCATCGTCCGCTGGCTGCGCGCCCCGCGCGAGACCTACGCAGCCTGGTCGCTGATGCTGCTGGAGAACGTCCGCAGCCTGGACGAGGCGGTCGACGAGGTGCGCGAGGACAGGCGGGAGCGCACCGTCGAGAAGCAGCGCCGCAAGCTGGCGGGGCGCCGGGAACGGGCCGAGATCCGGGCGATCAACCGCTCCAACAGCGCCTGGCGGCGCGTCGGCGGTGCGACGGCACGGCGGCTGGAGTCCGGCCCGGAGCCCGCCGTGGCCGCCGCGGCCCCCGGAGCGGGGCGTCCCGGAGTGGAACGGTCCGCGGCGGAACGGGTCCGGGCCGAACGGCCCGGGGTGGAGCGGGCCGCCGCGCCGCGCGAGGTGGAGCCGGCCGAGGGCACGGTCGTCCAGCCGGGCCTGCCGGCGCGTCCGGAGCGGCGCACCATCGACCTCACCATGGAGGAGGACACCGTCACCCTGCCCCGGCTGGACTCGCTGGAACGCAAACTGAAGGACCTGGAGCAGCAGTTCGGCTGATCC
>NZ_JBIVVI010000987.1:0-3481 GCF_044757675.1 Kitasatospora sp. NPDC091257 | reverse complement strand
AGGCGCTGGTCGCCACCTCCGCACTCGGCATGGGCTTCGACAAGCCCGACCTCGGCTTCGTGGTGCACCTCGGCTCGCCCAGCTCGCCGACCGCCGGGGATCCCGGCAGGCGCAAGGGTGAAGGGCGCCCATGTGACCGTGCACACATGTTCGCAAATCGGAAGTGTGAGCCGGATCATGACATCGCACAAGATGTACGACCACAACTCGCGGAACGACGCCGCCGGCGTTTACTCCCTTGCGGGGAACGGGAATTGAACCGACGCACAAGCCCCGCGCCCACTGGCTGTCAGCACGCTCTGCCAGGATGTCGGCGTGCCCGACTACGACCTGACCCGCCTCGGGTCCCGTGCTTTCGAACAGATGGTGGTGGCCCTTGCCCGGAGGGTTCTCGGGCCGGGCGTCCAGGCCTTCGGCGACGGACCCGACGGTGGCCGGGAAGCGACCTTCGAGGGAACCATCCGCTGGTCGGCGGCATTCTCCGGGATCGCTTCGACGCCCGAGGTCTGGACGGGTTTCACCGTCCTGCAGGCGAAGTTCCAGGTGAAGCCGAAGTCGACCCCGCAGGCCAACGGGCTGTGGCTGCGGGAGGAGATCCGCAAGGAGATCGACTGCTGGGCGGACGCCGCCGCGAGGCACTCCCGCACCCGCCTCCCCGACCACCTGGTCTTCGTCAGCAACGTCGAACTGTCCTCCTCCGCCCGAACCGGCGGGATCGACCGGCTCAACGCCTATGTGGCGGGACGGCTGGCGGACATCGCACGATCCGGCGTCGGCCTGGCGGTCAAGGGGTTCATGATCTGGCACGCCGACCAGCTCAGGTCCATGCTGGACGCCGACAGGGACGTCCGACACGCCTTCCCGTCACTGCTCAGCGTGGCCGATGTGCTCGCCATGCTCGGACCCAGGACGACGGGACCCGGCCCGCTGGAAGCGGAAGAGTCCATCCCCGGAGGAGCCCCAGGACCTCTGACGCGGCACATCGACCAGCTCACGGACCCGTTCGAGCTGGAGGTCCACCGCGCCATCGCCCCGTCGACGGACGAGATCGTTCCCGCACTGCCGGCCTACGTCGAGCGAGAGCACGATCTCGTTCTGGCCGAGGTCGCCGCGCGGGCGGTGGCGGGGAGCAGCAGCCTCGCCGTACTGGTCGGTGACTCGTCGACGGGCAAGACCCGCTCCTGCTGGGAGCTGATCCACCGGCTCCCGCCCGGATGGCGTCTGTGGCATCCGATCTCGCCCAGCCCCGCCGAAGCGCTGCTGGCCGATCTGCCGCACGTACCGCCTCGCACGGTGATCTGGCTGAACGACCTTCAGCAGTACCTGCTGACGCCACCGGGCGGTGTCGGTTCCCGGGCCGCCGCGGCGTTGCGGGCGCTGCTGCGCCGGGAAGGCGCCGCCCCGGTCCTGGTCCTGGCGACGATCTGGCCCAGGGAATGGAACGAGCTCACATGCCCGCCGGGCGGACTCGGCCAGGATCCCCACGCCCAGGCCCGCGCACTGCTCCGCGGCCACGACATCGAGGTTCCGGATTCGTTCAACGCGTCCGATCTGACGAGGCTGCGAACCGAGGCAGCCGGTGACTCCCGGCTCCGGCGGGCGCTGGAACGCGCCGAATCCGGCATGATCACACAGTACTTGGCCGGCGCCCCGGTCATCCTGGAGCGCTACCGCCATGCCCGGCCCGCGGCAAGGGCCCTGATGGACGCGGCCGTCGACGCCCGCCGCCTCGGCCTCGGATCACCGATTCCCGAGGAATTGCTGGAACGCGCCGTGCCGGGCTACTTGACGGACCACCAGTGGAACTCGGTCGCGGACGACTGGTTCAGTACGGCACTCGCCTATGCCACGGCGCCGTGCCTGGGGGCGCCCGGCCCGCTCACCCGCATTCGACCGCGCCCGGGGGACGCGGCTCCCGAGCGGCCGCGCTACCGGCTCGCCGACTACCTGGAGCAGTCCGGCAGGGCACAGCGGGAGGACGGCGCCGGCACGGCCTCCCTCTGGGACGCCCTCGTCCTGCACGCGCCCGAGGCCGACCGCCCGGCCCTCGCCGCGGAGGCCGCGGACCGGTTCCTCTACGGCCCGGCAGTCAGGCTCCGCGCCGAGGCGGTCGCCAACGGGGACGCCGCTGCGGCCCGCGCCGTCGCCGAGCTCCTCGCCGAAGCCGGATTCCACCAGGAAGCCACCGACCACTACGTCACGGCCGCCTATCGAGGTGACATCCCGTCCATTCACGACGTCGCGAGGGGTCTTGAGGACACCGGAGCGGAAGACATGGCCGCGCATGTCTGGGAGATGGGGGTCGATCTGGGCGACGATCACTCCCGGGAAGCGCGTGCGAGGGCCCTGATCGCTCAGGACGAGGCGGATGCGGCACTCCCCTACCTGGCGGACGCGGTCACGGGCGGATCCGTGTCGGCCCTGCTGACGCTCGCCGACCTCATGGCCGACACGCGCGGCCCGCGGAGCGCCGCCGAATGGATCCAGCGGCAAGCCGCCGAGAACGAAGGATCGTTCGCGCGGGCAGCCGGAACGTGGCTACTTCGCCACGGGTTCACCGACGATTGCTACGCCCTCCTGCGGAAGTCGATCGCAGTCGGATCGGATCCCGACCTTCCGTGGATCACGGCCTTCCTCTCCGGGACGCGGGAGGAACGACGGATCGACGAACTCCTCCACCATGCCGTCACCGCCGAGTCCGAAACGGATTCCTCCGGACTGGACTGGCTCGCGGAGCAGTCACTCGTCGAACCGGCCCTGGAGTGGTTGCGCGGGAGGACGGCCTCCGATGCGCTCGACTCCCCCGGGACGATTTCCCGTGTCCTGTGGCACGTCGAGCGGCACGAAGAGGGGATCGCCCATCTCATCGGAGTTCTCGACCCTGACGACACCAGCCAGTTGCGGCACCTCGCCAGTTGGCTGAAGACGTCGGGGCGGTTCGACGAGGCGTACGAGTTGGACCTCCGCGCCGCCGAACAGGGCCACCCCGACGCGATGTCCGGTGTCGCACAGTGGCTGGAAACGCGGGGACACCACGCGGAAGCACTGCGGGAGTACCAGCGCGCGGTTCGGGCGACGGCCCGGGCGGTGCACACCAGCAGGCATCTCTCCGTTTGGGCGATCGCCGCCCTGCTCGAACGGAAGTTCGGGGCGCCGGGAGAAGTGATCTCCGACGTACCCGATCCGATGGACCGGGCGATCCACCTGCTTCGAGCCGAGGCAGGACCCCGCGCGGCCGAGGAATGGCTCCTGCGACAGGCTGAGGGCGGGCACCCCTCGGCGCTGGGCCGGGCCGTCGAGCTGCTCGCTTCCGAGGGGATGGAGGAGAAGGCCGACCGCCTGCGACGGTACGGGATCCAGCCGGGCGGCCTCCTCGCAGCGCCGTGGTCACCACCGGTTCTGGACATGGAAGCCCTCGACTGACGCGCCGGCCGCACGGTGCCGTGGCCCCGGGTCCTCGTCCCACCCGGGCGAGGACCCG
>NZ_JBIVVI010000986.1:0-3485 GCF_044757675.1 Kitasatospora sp. NPDC091257 | reverse complement strand
CCGCCGGCACCCGTCAGAGCGCGCACCCCTGGGTGTCCGCCCGGCCGGTCGCGGCGCCGCCCCGCTCGACGTCCTCGCGCACCTCGGCCGCGGTCAGCACGTAGCCGGTGTCCGCGCTGTCCAGCGACTTGGCGAAGACCACGCCGTACACCTCGCCGTCCGGGGTGAGCAGCGGGCCGCCGCTGTTGCCCTGCCGGACCACCGAGCGCACCGAGTAGACGTCGCGGACCACCTGGCCGCGGTGGTAGATGTCCGGGCCGTTGGCCTGGATCCGGCCGCGGATGCGGGCCGGCTGGACGTTGAAGGCCCCGTTCTCCGGGAAGCCGGCCACGATCGCGCTGTCGTTGGTCTTCGCCTCGCCGGCGAAGGTCAGTGCGGGCGCGTTCAGCTTGGGCACGTCCAGGACGGCGATGTCGCGCTGCCAGTCGTAGCGGACCACCGTCGCGTCGTACAGCTGGCCGACCCCGCCGATCTGCACGGTCGGCTCGTTGACCCCGCCGACCACGTGGGCGTTGGTCATCACCCGGTGCGGGGCGAAGACGAAGCCGCTGCCCTCCAGGGTCTTGCCGCAGGAGGTCGCCGTGCCGACCACCTTGACCAGGCTCTGCCGGGCCCGCGTCACCGCCGGGCTGTTGGCCAGCGCGGGGTCGGGGGTGTCGACCTGGGTGATCGGCTCGTGCTCGAAGGGGTTGAAGACCTGCGGGAAGCCGTTGCGGGCGAGCACCTTGGAGAAGTCCGAGAACCAGTTCGGCGCATCGCCGGGCAGCGCGTTCTGCACCCCGCCGAGGACCGCCGAGGAGCGCACCTGCTTGGAGACCGTCGGCAGCGACGCCCCGGCCAGTGCCGAACCGATCAGCCAGGCCACCAGCAGCATCGACACGACGTTCACCACCGCGCCGCCGCTCGCGTCCAGTACCCGGGCCGGGCGGCGCCCGATGTGTCCGCGCAGCTTCCAGCCGAAGTGCGCGGTGATCGCCTGGCCGATCGCGGCGAGGACGATCACCACCACGACGGCCACCACCGAGGCCGTGGTGCCCGGGCCGATGTGGTCGAGCACCAGCAGCGGCAGCAGCTCGACGGCGAGCAGGCCGCCGCCGAGGAAGCCGACCAACGAGAGCACGCCGACCACGAAGCCCTGCCGATAGCCCGACACGGCGAATGCCACGGCCGCGGCGATCAGCAGCACATCCAGGACGTTCACTCGGACACCCTCCCACGGTCCGCGCGCCGCACGCGCCGACGTCCGGTCACGAAGCGTCGGCGTCGCCGCCCGGCAGCACCCGGGAGTGTTCGAGGTCTCCCTGGACCAGGGCCAGCGCGTCGTCCGAGAGGTCGACGATCCGGGACGGATCCCAGGGCAGTTCCAGGCCGCCGTGGTGCAGCACCCGGTCGATCACGCCGGCGGTGAAGCCCCAGACCAGCCGCCCGGCGACCGCGAAGGCCGGCCCGATGTGCCCCGACGGGTGGCGCAGCCGCACCCGGTTCGCCGGGTCGGCCAGCTCCGTGATCGTGACCCGGAACACCGCGCCGGTCTCGGCCGCGTCCACCGGGCGCACCGGCGTCTCCTCGCGCCACCAGCCGAGCACCGGGGTCACCACGAAGCTGCTCACCGGGATGTACAGCCGGGGCAGCTCCGCGAACACCTGCACCCCGGCCGGGTCCAGGCCGGTCTCCTCCCAGGCTTCGCGCAGCGCCGCCGCGATCGGGCCCGGGCCGTTCGGATCGCCGTCCTCCGGGTCCAGCACGCCGCCGGGGAAGGACGGCTGGCCGGCGTGCGAGCGCAACGAGCGGGCCCGCTCGATCAGCAGCAGGTCCGGACCCTCCGGTCCCTCGCCGAACAGCATCAGCACGGCCGCCGGCCGGCCGCCCTCGGCCGGTGGCAGGAAGCGGCTCAGCTGCTCCGGCAGCACCCGCTCGGCCGCCTCCCGGACCGGTTCCAGCCAGCGCGGCAGCCCGTCCGGCTCGATGCCCCGCGCCACTCCCCCGGCCTCCGGCCCGGGGTGGCCCCACCGCCCGCTCATGCGTCCACCGCCAGGTCCGCGACGTGCCCGTGGTGGCCGGCGGCGTCCGCGCGGGCGGCCGCCTCGCCGGGGAAGTCGGCCGGCGGCCGGAGCCGCTGCCCGGGCCGGCCGCCCATCTCGTACTTCAACAGCTTGCGTGCCTTCTCCGGGTCGGTCTCCCCCTCGCCGTACGAGGGGCAGAGCGGCGCGATCGGGCAGGCGCCGCAGGCGGGCTTCTGGGAGTGGCAGATCCGGCGGCCGTGGAAGACCACCCGGTGCGAGAGCATCGTCCACTCCGACTTCGGGAAGATCTCGGCGACGGCCGCCTCGACCTTCACCGGGTCCTCCTCGGTGGTCCAGCCGAACCGCCGGACCAGCCGCCCGAAGTGGGTGTCCACCGTGATGCCGGGGACCCCGAAGGCATTGCCGAGGACGACGTTGGCGGTCTTGCGGCCGACGCCGGGCAGGGTCACCAGGTCGGCCAGCCGGCCGGGGACCTCGCCGCCGAACTCGTCGCGCAGCGCTATCGAGAGGCCCAGGAGCGACTTCGCCTTGTTCCGGAAGAAGCCGGTCGGGCGGATGATCTCCTCCAGCTCCTCCGGGTTCGCCGCCGCCATGTCCTCCGGCGTCGGGTACTTCGCGAACAGCGCCGGGGTGGTCTGGTTCACCCGCAGGTCGGTGGTCTGCGCCGACAGCACGGTGGCCACCAGCAGTTGGAACGGGTTCTCGAAGTCCAGCTCCGGATGCGCGTACGGGTACAGCTCCGCCAGCTCGCGGTTGATCCGCCGGGCCCGCCGCACCATCGCCAGGCGCGATTCCGGCTTCCTCGGCTTCACCGCCGCCTTCTTCGCCACCGGCTCCTGCGCCGCGGCCTTCCGGACCTTGCTCTCTGCCATGCACGAAGGCTACGCCGACCGGCGGACCGCTCGCGGCCGATCAAGCACGGAAACCGGTCCTGGCAAGGCCTGTTGTCTAATGAAGTCCGCCCGTGGCCGTCACCTGACAGGGGGAGAGTACGGATGATCAGGGTCCTGCTGGCAGAGGACATGAGCATGGTGCGCGGCGCGCTGGTGGCCCTCCTCGCGTACGAGGAGGACCTGGAGGTCGTCGCCGACGTGGAACGCGGGGACCTGGTGGTGCCGACCGCCCTGGAGGTGCGCCCGGACGTCGCGGTGCTCGACATCGACCTGCCCGGACTGGACGGGCTGCGGGCGGCGGCCGAACTGCACGAGAAGCTCCCCGGGTGCCGGACGCTGGTCCTCACCGGGCTGGTGCGACCCGCCCACCTGCGCGCCGCGTTCTCCGCCCGCGCGCTCGGCTTCCTCGGGAAGGACGCCCCGGCGCAGGAGCTGGCGGCGGCGATCCGCAAGGTGGCCGCCGGCGAGCGCGTCGTCGACCCGGAGCTGGCGCTGGCCGCCCTGGACACCCGGGAGAACCCGCTGACGCCCCGGGAGTCGGAGGTCCTGCGGCTCGCGGCGCAGGGGG
>NZ_JBIVVI010000985.1:0-3491 GCF_044757675.1 Kitasatospora sp. NPDC091257 | reverse complement strand
AACCTCGACATGCCCAGGTCAGTCGGCGACCGGCTCCTTCGCCGCGGCGGCGGCCTCGGCCGCCTCCTCCGCCTCGATCCTGGCGTGCGTCTTGGCGGCGCGGCGCTTCATGATCCAGGCCGACAGCAGGCCGATCACCAGCGCCGCCCCCAGGCCCGCCCACGAGAACCGGGCCAGCCAGGGCTCGATGCTCTTGCCGACCTTGTAGACCAGCAGCGTCGTACCGCCGGCCCAGACCACGCCGCCCAGCACGTTGGCGATCAGGAACTTCCAGTACGGCATCTTCAGCGCGCCCGCGAGCGGACCGGCGAAGATGCGCAGCAGGGCGATGAAGCGGCCGAAGAAGACCGCCCACATGCCCCACTTCTGGAACGAGCGCTCGGCGGTGGCCAGGTGGGAGGGCCCGAAGTGCTTGGGGAACTTGCGTCCCAGCTTCTCGAAGAGCGGCTTGCCCCCCTTGCGCCCGATCGAGTAGCCGATCGAGTCGCCGATGATCGCGCCGGCGATCGCGCAGATGGCGACGCCCCACGGGCTCACCACACCCTTGACCGCCATGAGGGACGCCGTGACCAGGGCGATCTCGCCGGGCAGCGGAATGCCCAGCGACTCCAGCCCGATGATCAGACCGACAACGGCGTACACCGCCGTCGGCGGAATCCCCTCGATCCAGGCGTCGATGTGCAAGGCCAGTCCCTCCGTGGCAGGACGGGACGGGCCGCCCTCCCCCTGGAGCAGCGTGCCCGTCCCGGCAATTCGTCCGATGGCGGCACCCAGGCCGCTCCCCCAGAGCGAGCCTAACGTGCCGGGCGGCCTGTCCCCCCGGCCGATCACCCGTGGTTACGACGTGCGCCCCGACACCATGGTTCCAGGTTGACCAGCGTTTCTTCAAGATTGGGCAAAACGCAGGGCGACCACGGACGGGCGCTGCTTGATCCGGCGCACGAGCGGCAGCAGGGTGCTCAGCGGCGGGCGTCCGCCCTCCGGGTACACCTCCCGCACGTCGACGACCCCCGGGTGCGCGGTGGCCAGCAGACCGCACTCGTCCGCGTCCATCCCGAACGGCATCGGCGGCGCCTGGTAGTACCGGTCCCGCAGCTTGCCCTCGACGGCCCGCCGGCTGAACCAGCGCGGCACCGCGTCCAGCACCATGGCCCCGCCGGGGAAGCGCTCGGCGCAGGCCGCGATCAGGCCGCGGACCTCCTGCGGCCGCAGGTACATCAGCACCCCCTCGGCGCTGATCAGCACCCCGTTCGCCGGGTCCACCCCGTCCATCCAGCCCGGGTCGGTGGCCGAGTGGGCGACGATCCGGTGCCGCTCGTCCGGCGGCAGCAGCTGCCGACGCAGCGCGGCGGTCTCCGCCAGGTCCACCGACAGCCAGTTCGCCCGGCCGTTGTCGACCCGCCAGGCCTGGGTCTCCAGGCCGTCCCCGAGCCCGACCACGGTGCCGCGCGGGCAGCGGGTCAGGAAGTCGGACACCTCGCGGTCGAAGCAGGCCGCCCGCAGCGCCTGGAGCTGGCTCACCAAGGCGTTCTCCCCGAACCGCGTCGCGAACGGGTAGTCGATCCGGCCCACCAGCTCGACCGCCTTCGGGTCCGGCAGCACGGTGTCCGGCCGCCGCGCCTCCACCGCCCGGTGCCACAGCGTCCACAGCGCCGTCTCCGACACCTGTCCCAGCTCCGGCCGCACCCCGCCACTCATCGCTCGCTCCTTCGGACCTGGTCCTGTCGCGTCTCCGCCGTGGTCCCGCCACGTTCCGGCCGGTGTTCCGGCCGCGTTCCCGTCATGGGCATGAACCCGCCGATTCTGACACCCCGTCCGTCCCTCCCGTCCCGTCGACGCGCCGACCGGTGCGGCGCCGCACGATCCGGCTCGCCACCCGACGACCGCAGGCCGTCCTCGTCATTCCCCTCGAGTGAGGACCCGCCGATCCGTCAGGTGTCCGGGTCCACGCGCACGGGTCACGAGCTCCTCCACAGCCACCTGACCGTCGAGCCGCTGCTGCGACCGTGGGCTCCGACCCGCCGGGGCCGGCTCACGGCGACCCCGGCTCCGCGGAACTCACCTGTCCGGGCGGCGGGTTCGGCGGACCGGCCCGGGCCGGCGATCAGCGAACGATCGCGCGCAGCAACCGTACGTACGGGCTCCACCGCGCCGGGCGGGCCACCGTGCCCGTGCAGGCCCTCTCCGCGCGATCCAGACTGTCCTCCAGAAGCGCGTCGTGGAGCGGCCGCCAGGCGAGCGGCCAGCCGAGTCGTGCCGGGCCGCGGGCGGTCAGGACGAGCGTGTGGCGCAGCAGGGTGTGCCGCTCGTCGACGGCCGTGGCGGTGAACTCGTGGAAGCCGTGGAAGCCGCGTGGCCCGGTGAAGCCGAAGCGCACCCACGTCGCGGGGACGTACGCGTCGACGGTGTAGCGGACCGGGCCGTGCCCACCGACCGCGCCCACGGCGAGTGGACGGTCGAACCGCATCGAGGGCCACGTGTCCTGCGGCCACAGCAGGTCGCCGGTGCCGGCCAGGGTGTCGATCAGCGCCCCCACCTCGGTCTCCTTCGCGGGCAGCAGGCGTTCGTGCACGTTGTGGACAGCCATCGGCTCACCTTCCGGGCAGTTATAGAGACTGCTCTCTAATTATTGTGGAGAGTACCCTCCAACTCATGGCGAGACCACCCCGCTTCGACTCCGACCAGCTTCTCGACGCCGCCGTCCGGCTGGCCGCCGAGTCCGGCCCGGCCGCGGTGACCATGGCCGCGGTCGCAGGAGAGGTCGGAGCCCCGAGCGGCTCGGTGTACTACCGCTTCCCGGGACGGAGCGCCCTGCTCGCCGAACTCTGGCTGCGCACCGTCGACCGGTTCCAGCAGGGCTACCTCGCGGCCTTCGGCACGGCACTCGGCCAGGACCTCACCCCCCTGCCGCTCGCCACGACCACCGACGCGCGGCAGACCGCGCGGGCGGCGGCCCGTCAGGTGGTCGCATGGGCCCGGGCCCACCCGCAGGAGGCGGCCCTGCTCCTCTACGGCCCCGACGACTTCGGACGCGCGGACTGGTCGGAGGAACACCGCCTGCGCGCGGATCTCGGCAACCGGACTGTGCACGGCGCGCTCGCCGCCCTCGCCGTACTGCTGGGGGCCGGGTCGCCGACCGAGGACCCCCGGTCCGTCGAACGCGTGGTGCTCGCCCTCATCGAGCTGCCGCTCTCGATGGTCCGACGCCACCTGCGGGCCGGCGCGCAACTCCCCGAACACGCCGAGGAACTCGCCGAGGAGTGCGCCGACGACCTCCTCGCCCGGCTCGGCCCCCACCGTCCATGACGCGCCGCCCGGGCGGCAGTCCCCGCGCCTCCGAACCCGGGCCGCGGTCGCCGACGCGGTGGACGGCATCGGCCCGCGACCGTTCGCAGTCCCGGGCCCGGTGAGACGAATACCGCATAGACTCCCGGGGATCGAACGGACCGCCCGGCGACGGCACCGCCGGGCGAGGAGGGGGCGTCATGGGG
>NZ_JBIVVI010000984.1:0-3491 GCF_044757675.1 Kitasatospora sp. NPDC091257 | reverse complement strand
GTGAGGAGTCGTGTCGAAAGGCCACACCCGGGAGCCCGGAGGGCGACGGAGGCCCGGCGGTATGTCGGCCGGAGCCACATCCGGACGGGCTGATGCGTCAACTGGGCACATGTCGCCACTCCCACCGCACACCTACGGTTCCCGCATTCACCCCGCCGCACCTCAGGAGTCGGTCACCATGCGCAGCTCGACAGCCCCCTCCCGGACCGCCGCCGGCGCCCGTCCGGGCGACTCCCTGACCGGCGGCCCGGCGCGGAAGCTCGCCGCCCTCGCGGCCTGCGTCCTGCTCGCCTCGGGCTGCGCCAAGGCCGGAACGGCCGGGACGAGCGCGGCGGACGGTGGCGCCAAGGGCCCGATCAAGGTCGGCCTGGTGTACTCCAGGACCGGGCCGCTGGCCGCCTACGGCAAGCAGTACCTGGAGGGCTTCAAGGCCGGCCTGAGCTACGCGACCAAGGGCACCGGCGCGGTCGACGGGCACAAGATCGAGTTCGAGGAGCAGGACGACGCCGGCGACCCGGCCAAGGCGGTGTCCGCCGCCAAGGACCTGATCGGCAAGGGCTACAAGGTGCTGGCCGGCTCCACCGCCTCCGGCGTGGCCCTCCAGGTCGGCCCCATCGCCGCGCAGAACAAGGTGCTCTTCATCAGCGGCCCGGCCGCCGCGGACAAGGCCACCGGTCTGAACAAGTACACCTTCCGTTCCGGCCGCCAGTCCTACCAGGACATCAAGACCGCGGCCTCGTTCGTCGGTGACGCCAAGGGCAAGAAGGTCACCGTGCTCGCTCAGGACAACGCCTTCGGCCAGGCCAACGTGGCCGCGGTGAAGGCGGTGCTCGGCGGTGAGGGCGCGACCGTCGACCAGGTGCTCGCCCCGCCGAGCGCCACCGACCTCACCCCCTTCGCCACCCAGGCCCGGACCGCCAAGCCCGACCTGCTGTTCGTCGCCTGGGCGGGCGACACCGCCTCGGCCCTGTGGACGGCGCTCAACCAGCAGGACGTGTTCGCCGACACCAAGGTCGTCACCGGCCTCGACCTGGCAGCCTCCTACCCGCTGTTCGGCCCGGCCGGCGAGAAGATCTCCTTCCTGAACCACTACTTCGACGGCGCCGCCGGCACCCCGGTGGAGAAGGCCATGACCGAAGCCGTCACCGCCGCCGGAGGGAAGACGGACATCTTCACCCCGGACGGCTTCACCGCCGCCCAGATGATCGTGCACGCCGTCGAGTCCAACCACGGCTCCGCCGACGACACTTCGGCCCTGGTCAAGGCCCTGGAGGGCTGGAGCTTCGACGGGGTCAAGGGGAAGACCACGGTCCGCTCCGAGGACCACGCCCTGCTCCAGCCGATGTTCCAGGTGCGGCTGACCGGCAGTGGCGCCGCCGCCAAGCCCTCGGTGGAGAAGACCCTGACCGCGGACGAGGCAGCGCCCCCGGTCACCCCGATGGCGGGCTGATCCCGATGCCCGCCCGTACCGCCTCCACTCCTTCCGCCTCCTCCGCTCAGGGCTCCTCGTCCGTGCGTTCCTCCGCGTCCTCTTCCCCGGTGCTGCGTCTGGACGGGCTCGGCTGGGCCGTCCGCGGCGTGCCGATCGTCGAGGACGTCTCCTTCTCGGTCGGTGAAGGCGAGTTCATCGCCTTCATCGGGCCCAACGGCGCCGGCAAGACCTCCCTCTTCAACCTGATCTCGGGCATCTACCCGGCGACCCACGGCAGCCTCCACCTCGACGGCGCGGACGTCACCACCGAGGCTGTGCACGCCAGGGCCCGCCGCGGGCTCGGCCGCACCTTCCAGACCTCCTCCCTCTGGCCGGGGATGACGGTCGCCGACCACGTCCGCCTGGCCGCCCAGGCGGCGGCCGGGCCGCGCGCCTCGTACCGGCTCTGGCGCCGCGCCGACCGTTACGAGCAGCAGTTGGCCGACACCCTGGAACGCACCGACCTCACCCATCGCGCCGACACCCTGGCCAGTGCGCTCTCCCACGGGGAGAAGCGCAAGCTGGAGCTGGCCGTCCTGCTGGTCTCCGAGCCCCGGCTGATCCTGCTGGACGAGCCGATGGCCGGTGTCAGCGCGGAGGAGGTGCCCGCCCTCACCGAGCTGATCCGTTCCGTTCACCGGGACCTGGGCCGGACCGTCCTGATGGTCGAGCACCACATGGACGTCCTGCTCGGCCTGGCCGACCGACTCGCGGTGATGCACCACGGCACGCTGCTCGCCCTGGACACCCCCGAGGCCGTGATGGCCGACCCGACCGTGCAACAGGCCTACCTGGGTGAGGCGTTGTGACCTCCTCTCCGTTCTCCGCTCAGCGCTCCACTCCTTCGGGGCGCTCCGCCTCCTCGCCGTCCTCCGACGCCGTCCCCCTCCTCTCCGTCCGCGATCTGCGGGTGGTCATCGACGGGCTGCACATCCTGCACGGGGTCGACTTCGACGTGGCCCCCGCCGGGGTGACCGCACTCCTGGGCCGCAACGGCGCCGGCAAGACCACCACCGTCAAGGCCGTCATGGGCCTGGTGCCGCGCACCGGAAGCATCCGGCTCTCCGAATCCGAGCTCTCCTCCCTTCCCACGCATCTGGTCGTTCGTCACGGCATCGGCTACGCGCCCGAGGACCGGGGGATCTTCGCCGGCCTGACGGTCGCCGAGAACCTCCGCCTCGCCGAGCGCGCCGCCGGGAGCGGGGGCGCGGCCGGTGAACCGGACTACGCACTCGTCCACGAGCTCTTTCCCGAACTCAATCAGCGAGCCGGGCAGTTGGCCGGGACGCTCTCCGGCGGCCAGCAGCAGATGGTGGCGATCGGCCGGACGCTGCTCAACCGCAACCGGCTGATCATCGCCGACGAGCCCACCAAGGGCCTGGCCCCGAAGATCGTCGCCGAGGTGGCCGAGGTGCTGGCGCGCGCGGCCGAGGCCGTGCCGGTCCTGCTGGTCGAGCAGAACCTCGCCCTCGTCCGCCGACTGGCCGGCACCTGTGCCGTCCTGGCCGACGGCCGCACCGCCCACCGCGGCGACACCGCCGAGCTGTTGGCCGATGAGGAAGCCGCCCGCCGCCTGCTCGGCGTCGGCTCCCGCCACCCGCTCGCCGGCGGGCCCCGGCCCGCCGCCTCCCCGGCCGCCCCCGTCCTCACCGCCGAGGTGAAGCCCTGATGGACACCGTCGTCCTCCTTTCCTGTACCGGACTCGGTCTCGGTGCGCTGTACTTCCTGGTCGCCTCCGGTCTGTCGCTGATCTTCGGTCTGATGGACGTGCTCAACTTCGCGCACGGCGCCCTGCTCTCCATCGGCGCCTACGCCACCTGGTGGGCCGGCGCCGAGGCCGGCTTCTCCTTCTGGCTCGCGGTGCCGTTCGGCACCCTGGTCGGGACGGCCGCCGCCGTCCTGTTGGAGCTCTTCCTGATCCGGCCGCTCTACAGCCGCCCGCGCGACCAGATCCTCGCCACCGTCGGGGTCGGGCTCGCCGTACCCGCCCTGCTGATGGGGGTCTGGGGCGCGGACTCCC
>NZ_JBIVVI010000983.1:0-3496 GCF_044757675.1 Kitasatospora sp. NPDC091257 | reverse complement strand
CCCGGCAGCCCCGGTGCCCCCGACATTCCGGCCGACCAGTGGCCGAACGCCCCCGCCCGGGTCGAGCGGGCCGTCCCCGAGCAGTGGAACGGCACCGGCAATGACCCCGCGTACGGCCGCCAGGGCCTGCCCGGACCGGACGGTGCCCAGAGCGACCCGTGGGGCAAGGACGACGGCCGCTCCGGCCCCGCCTACGCCGTGCCCGTCGAGGGCCACCGGGTGCCGCCGAACCGCCCCGGCGGGCGCGAGCCGCTCGCGCTCGGCCCGGCCCCCGCGCCCACCGCCCCGGACGGCACCCCGCCGGCCGGCACCCCGACCACCGAGGCCGCCCAGGCCGCCCAGGAGCAGGCCCCGGGCGAGACCAAGCACCGGCGCCGCCGCGCGCTGCCCTCGACCGAGGAGTCCTCCGGCGGCTTCGCCCTGCCCGGAGCGGCCGACGCCCCGGTCTACCCCGGCCTGGAGCACGCCCTGCCGGCCGGTCCCGCGCCCGCGCCGCCCGAACCGGGCGCCACCGCGCCGACCGGACGCCGCCGCCGGCTGGCCGTCCCGCCGGGACCGGACCCGGACGCCCTGGTGAACGCCTCCGTTCCGGTCGGCCAGGTCGAGCACGTCGGCCAGGTCGGCCAGGTCGGCCAGGCGCTGCCCTCCCCCGGCAGCGCGCTGGCGCCCGCCCGCGCCGCCCTGCCCGCCGCCGAGGAGCCGTCCGGCCCCCGCCCGGTCGGCACCGGCCTGGGCGAGCTCGCCCCGCCGCGCCAGCTCGGCCCCGCGCCGGTGACCGCCACCGCGCCGCAGCCGCCCGTACCGGCCGAGGCCCACCGGACCGCGCCGCGCCCGATGGCCGAGCTCCCGCCCGCGGACGAGCGACCCGCCGACGAGCAGCCGTCCGCCCCGACCGGCGAGCTGGCCAACACCCGCCGGCTGCTGGTCTGGCCCGAGCCCGACCCCGCCACCAAACAGGCCCTCCAGGCGCGCGGCTACCTGCCGGTGATCGTCCGCTCCCGCGAGGAGGTGGACGCCCAGGTCCCCGGCTTCCCCGCCGCCCTCTTCGTCGACCCGCTGACCGGCCCGATCACCCGCACCGCGCTCCAGTCGCTGCGCACCGCGGCGCTCAACCGCCGGGTCCCGGTGCTGGTCACCGCCGGCCTCGGCCAGGCCACCCGGGACGCGGCGTACGGGGCCGACCCGGCCGTCCTGCTGCGCGCCCTCGCACCGCGCGACGGTGAGCACCACGCCCCACGGGTGCTGCTGGTCGAGGGAGACCCGGACATCGCCGCCGCCATGATCAGCAGCCTGGAGCGGCGCGGCATGCACGTCGAGCACGCGGTGGACGAGAACGACGCGGTGGCCCGGGCCAGCAGTGTGCAGCCCAATCTGGTGGTGATGGACCTGCTGCAGATCCGCCGCCGCCGGGTCGGCCTGCTGGACTGGCTGCGCGCCAACGACCGGCTGCACCGCACCCCGCTGGTGGTCTACACCTCCGTGGACCTCGACCCGCGCGAACTGCCCCGGCTGCGCACCGGCGAGACCGTGCTCTTCCTCGCCGAGCGCTCGACCAGCGAGGACGTCCAGTCCCGGATCGTCGACCTGCTCGGGCGGATCGGTGCGATGGGCGAGGCGGGCGTCGCCGCCGCGGGCTGACTCCGTCGTGGGCCGGCTCTGCGGCTCTCGGGCTCTGCGGCTCTCGGGCCCTCCGGCACTCCGGCACGTGAAAGGGCCGGCCGCCCCCGTTCCGTACGGGGCGGCCGGCCCTTTCGGCCGGTCACTCCTTGCCGAGCACCGTGACGTCCAGCTCCTGGGCCGCGTAGCCGGCCCGGATCACCTTCTTGTCGAACTTGCCGACCGAGGTCTTCGGCACCGACTCCACGATCGCCCAGCGCTCCGGCAGCTGCCAGGAGGCGATCCGCTCGCCCAGGAAGGCCCGCAGCTCCTTCAGGCCGACGGTCGCGCCCGGGCGCAGCACCACGGTCGCCAGCGGGCGCTCGCCCCACTTCTCGTCCGGGACGGCGACCACGGCGGCCTCGGCCACGTCGGGGTGGGCCATCAGGGCGTTCTCCAGCTCGACCGAGGAGATCCACTCGCCGCCGGACTTGATGACGTCCTTGGCCCGGTCGGTGAGGGTCAGGTAGCCGTCCGCGGTGATCGTGCCGACGTCGCCCGTGCGCAGCCAGCCGTCCTCGGAGAACTTGTCGTCCGGGCGGACCGGGTCCTGGCCGGCGCCGCCGTAGTACGCCCCGGCGATCCACGGACCGCGCACCTCCAACTCGCCCGCCGAGACGCCGTCGTGCGGCATCCGCTCGCCGCCCGGGCCGATCAGCCGGGCCTCGACGGAGGCCGGGAAGACGCCCTGGGTGACCCGGTACGGCCACTCCTGCTCGGGGGTGAGGCCGCCCGGCGGCTGGGCGAAGGAGCCGAGCGGGGAGGTCTCCGTCATGCCCCAGGCGTGCAGCACCCGGATGCCGTGGCGCTCCTCGTAGGCCTTCATCAGCGACGGCGGACAGGCGCTGCCGCCGATGACCACCATGCGCAGGCTGGAGGTGTCGTAGTCGCCCGCGTCGAGTTCGTCCAGCAGGCCGGCCCAGATGGTGGGGACGGCGGCACTGACGGTCGGACGGACGGCGGCGATCATCTCGGCCATCGGCTTGGGCTGGAGGAAACGATCCGGCATGAGCAGGTTGGCGCCGGACATGAAGGCGGCGTGCGGGATGCCCCAGGCCTGGACGTGGAACATCGGCACCACCGGCAGCGCGGTGTCGCGCGGGGTGAAGGCGAAGTTGTCGCCGGTGTTCACCTGGAGGCAGTGCAGGTAGACCGAGCGGTGGCTGTAGAGCACGCCCTTCGGGTCCCCGGTGGTGCCGGAGGTGTAGCAGAGCACGGCGGCCCGCCGCTCGTCGATGTCGTGCTGCCACGGGTACTCGGTGGGCCGACCGGCGATCAGCTCCTCGTAGTCGTGCACCGCGCCCGCGAAGCCGGCCAGCACCGAGCGGTCGCCGGGGCCGCTCACCACGATGTGCCTGAGGGTCGGTGCGAGGTCCGGGAGGACGGCGGCGAGCAGCGGCAGGACGGTGCCGTTGACGATGATCACGCGGTCGGCGGCGTGGTTGACGATGAACGACAACTGCTGGGAGGGCAGCCGCAGGTTCAGCGTGTGCAGCACGGACCCCATCGCGGGGACGGCGAGGTACGCCTCCAGGTGCTCGGTGTTGTTCCACATCAAGGTGGCCACCCGGTCGTCCGCGGTCACCCCCAGCTCGTCGCGCAGCGCGCACGCGAGCTGCGCGGCCCGCGCGCCGACCTCGGCATAGGTCCGGACGACCGGCCCGGTGCCGTCCCAGGTGGTCACGGTCGAGCGGCCGTGGATCGTCGACCCGTGCTCCAGGATTCGGGCGACGGTGAGCGGTACGTCCTGCATCGTGCTGAACACGGGTCCTCCTCGACCTGGCGGCACTGGGGGCTGCGCCTGCGGCACCTACCGGGCGGTAATGCGCGCGGACGTGCC
>NZ_JBIVVI010000982.1:0-3503 GCF_044757675.1 Kitasatospora sp. NPDC091257 | reverse complement strand
GGGCCGGGCCCTGCGTCGTCGCCGTGCGGTCAGTCGCCGATCCCGGCGAGCTCCCGCAGCCGGCGGGCCTGCGCCACCCGTTCGGCCGAACGCTGCTCGTCGAAGGAACGCCCGGCGGCCCCCTGCAGCAGGGCCTTGGTCTCGATCACCGCCCCGCGCGGAGCGGCCAGCAGGGCCGCCGCGAGGTCGCGGGCGGCCGCCTCCAGGTCCTCGCCCGACACGGCGAGGTTGGCCAGCCCGATCGCGGCGGCCTCCTCGGCACCCACCCAGCGGCCGGTCGCGCAGATCTCCAGTGCCCGCGCGTAGCCGACGAGCTCGGTGAGCGGCTTGGTGCCGGCCAGGTCCGGAACGAGGCCCAGCGAGGTCTCCTTCATCGCGAACTGGACGTCCTCGGCGACCACCCGCAGGTCGCAGCCGAGGGCCAGCTGGAAGCCCGCGCCGACGGCGTGGCCCTGGACCGCCGCGATGGAGATCAGGTCCGGACGGCGCCACCAGGTGAAGGCCTCCTGGTACGAGGCGATGGCGTCGTCCAGCTCCCGGTCGGTGGAGGCGGCCAGCTGGAGGAAGGTGGGCTCGCCCGGGATGCCCTCGGGGGTGAACATGGCCCGGTCCAGCCCGGCGGAGAAGGAGACCCCCTCCGCGCGCAGCAGCACCACCCGGACGCTGCCGGGCAGCTCGCGGCCGGCGTCGGTGAGGGCGCGCCAGAGCGCGGGCGACTGGGCGTTGCGCCGCTTGGGTCGGCACAGGGTGACGACGGCGAGTTCGCCCTCGATCTCCAGGCGGACGCCGCCCCGCTCCCAGCTCGGGGCCTGCGGGTCGATGGCGGGAGCGGTCATGCGGGGACCTCCGGTGGCGAGGGACTTGGCTACCGGAGAGTAACAAAACTCGACGCGCCTGGGCAGGGCTCCCGACCCGGAGAGATCGACGGGGCCTGCGGCACTCCACGACGCCCCGCGAGGCGCGAATGCGCGGCGAGGCGAAGAGCGAAAGGGAAATGAACGGTATTGAAGAATGGGGGAAGGACCTCACCCCGGACATGACGATCGGCGGCCGGCCCGCACGGCTCGAGGGCGGACGCCCAGCTGACGGTCAGCTGTCGTCTCCTCGGCCGGCACCCTGCCGCCGCGTCATCCAGCCACTGGCTGACGAACCGTCAGGAACCGGCCCCGGCAGTCGCCTTGTTCTTGCCCCGCGTGGCACCGCCGCGGCCCCGGAGAATCACTCCGGACTCGCTCAGCATCCGGTGCACAAAGCCGTACGAACGACCGGTCTCCTCCGCGAGAGCGCGAATGCTCGCCCCGGAGTCGTACTTCTTCTTGAGATCGGCCGCGAGCTTCTCACGCGCGGCACCGGTCACCCGGCTGCCCTTTTTCAGAGTCTCGGCCACCC
The DNA here is from genome assembly GCF_044757675.1 of Kitasatospora sp. NPDC091257. Lineage (NCBI taxonomy): Bacteria > Bacillati > Actinomycetota > Actinomycetes > Kitasatosporales > Streptomycetaceae > Kitasatospora > Kitasatospora sp. NPDC091257. The sequence continues at coordinate 2,114 of NZ_JBIVVI010000982.1, read as the reverse complement.
GTGCCTCCTCGTAGCGTTGCTCGGTCAGATTCCCATGATCACCCATCCACCGCGTCCTGGCCACCCATTCGACAAGGTCGATGTCGGAAATGCGTGGTCCTTCGGTGGTGATCCGAGCGCATCAGGGCGCTCACGCAGAGTGCACGCCCCCTGGCGGATCCGGCCGTTCGCCGAGAAAGGGCTGATCAGCAACGTCGGCCCGACCACGATCGAGTGGCGGGCCGACGGAAAGTCCTTAAACGGAATCCGGGTCTACTTCATTCCCGGACACGCCGAAAGGACTAGATATTCTCATCCGAAAAGCGGATCTCGCGTCTACTTCCGGTCAGGCCAAGGAGACCAGATCGGCGTAGGACGGGTTCCAGAGGTCCTCCACGCCGTCCGGCAGAAGGATGATCCGCTCCGGGTCGAGCGCCTCGACCGCGCCCTCGTCGTGGGTGACCAGCACGACCGCGCCGGAGAACTCGCGGAGCGCGCCCAGGATCTCCTCGCGGCTGGCCGGGTCGAGGTTGTTGGTGGGCTCGTCGAGCAGCAGCACGTTGGCGGAGGAGACCACCAGGGTGGCCAGCGCCAGACGGGTCTTCTCACCGCCGGAGAGCACCCCGGCCGGCTTGTCGACGTCGTCGCCGGAGAACAGGAAGGAACCGAGGATCTTGCGGATCTGCACCAGGTCGGTGTCGGGGGCGGCCGAGCGCATGTTCTCCAGCACGCTGCGGTCCGGGTCGAGCGTCTCGTGCTCCTGGGCGTAGTAGCCGATCTTCAGGCCGTGGCCCGGGATCACCTCGCCGGTGTCCGGCTGCTCCACCCCGGCCAGCATCCGCAGCAGGGTGGTCTTGCCGGCGCCGTTGAAGCCCAGCACGACGACCCGCGAACCGCGGTCGATCGCCAGGTCGACGTCGGTGAAGATCTCCAGCGAGCCGTAGGACTTGGACAGGCCGCTGGCGGTCAGCGGGGTCTTGCCGCAGGGGGCCGGCTCCGGGAAGCGCAGCTTGGCGACCTTGTCGTTCACCCGGACCTGCTCCAGGCCGGAGAGCAGCTTGTCGGCGCGGCGGGCCATGTTCTGCGCGGCCACCGTCTTGGTCGCCTTGGCCCGCATCTTGTCGGCCTGGGCGTTGAGGGTCGCGGCCTTCTTCTCGGCGTTGGCCCGCTCGCGCTTGCGGCGCTTCTCGTCGTCCTCGCGCTGCTGTTGGTACTGCTTCCAGCCCATGTTGTAGACGTCGATGCAGGAGCGGTTGGCGTCCAGGTAGAAGACCTTGTTGACGACCGTCTCGACCAGGTCGACGTCGTGCGAGATGACGATGAAGCCGCCCTTGTAGGTCTTCAGGAAGTCCCGCAGCCAGACGATCGAGTCCGCGTCCAGGTGGTTGGTGGGCTCGTCGAGGAGCAGCACGTCGGAGTCCGAGAAGAGGATCCGGGCCAGCTCGACCCGGCGGCGCTGACCGCCGGAGAGGGTGTGCAGCGGCTGGCCGAGGATGCGGTCCGGCAGGCCCAGCGCGGCGGCGATGGTGGCGGCCTCGGCCTCGGCGGCGTACCCGCCCTTGGTGAGGAACTCGGTCTCCAGCCGGGCGTACTTCTTCATCGCGTTGTCCCGGGTGGCGCCCTTGCCGTTGGCCATCCGCTCCTCGTTCTCGCGCATCTTCTTCAGCACGGTGTCGAGGCCGCGGGCGGAGAGGATGCGGTCCTTGGCGAGGACCTCCAGGTCACCGGTGCGCGGGTCCTGCGGGAGGTAGCCGACCTCGCCCGAACGGGTGACGGTACCGGCGGCGGGCAGGCCCTCGCCCGCCAGCACCTTGGTGAGCGTGGTCTTGCCGGCGCCGTTGCGGCCGACCAGACCGATCCGGTCGCCGGCGGCGACCTTGAAGTTCGCGGACTCGATCAGGATCCGGGCACCGGCACGCAGTTCGAGGGCGTTGGCGGAAATCATGGCTGGGAGCTGCTCCTGGGACGTGGGCGGGCGGCCGGGCAGGACTGACCCGGGGCCGGGTTGGCGTGAGGGGGACTTCATCGGCGGTCGGCGCGGCCCTCCTGGCGCCGCCGCCCGCTATTGCCCGGAGAAAATAGCCATGGCGGCAAGTCTACCGGGCCCCGTGTCACCCTCGGAGGCGTACCGGCCC
>NZ_JBIVVI010000981.1:0-3508 GCF_044757675.1 Kitasatospora sp. NPDC091257 | reverse complement strand
GGAGGCGGCGCTGGCGAGCGCGGCGGCGTTCACGCTGGGTGCGCTGGTGCCGCTGCTGGCGGTGCTGCTGCCGCCGGAGTCGTGGCGGCTGCTGGCCCCGCAACTGCCACAACCGCTCGGTGAGATCCGCCGGCCAGAACGAGGCGGCGGGCCCGTCCTGCAGACCGCCCGGCGGCGGATCGGCTGGCCAGCACAGCCGCTCCAGCCACTGCTCCGGAGCGGGGAATCTTGTACGGGCCTCCGCCGCGATCTCGGCAGTGAACTCCTCGACCGCACGCTGCGCGGTCCGGGCCGCCAGCTGCAGAGCGATCAGGTCGTCGGGAACATCAATGGCATCAGGCACAGGAGAGGAGCCTACGGGGCAGGACGCCCCACCGGAACGGACCACGGCAGTGCCGTGGCCGGCCTACGCCGCCGACCACCAGGTAGAGGACGTCCTAGCCTGCCGCCGCGGTGTTTTCCCACCCGCTCAGATCTGGCGGTCCGGGTCGGAGAAGGTGAGGCCGCCAGACGAGAGGCGGCGGCGGGCCGGGGCAGGTGCCGGCACGGTGTCGCCGGGTGGCTGGCGGAAGTCGGCGCCCTGCTCGACCGGCAGCAGCCGGCGCCCGCCGGACTGAGCGGGCACGGCGGCTTCGACGGCGGACTCGGAGAAGCGCAGGGAGAGCCTGCGGCGGTCAGTCATGATCACCATCCTCGCAGCCCGGACAGGCTGGCCAGGGCCAGACCGAGGACGGTCGTTGTTTCAGGTCTCCAGAACAGAGCGGTTAAGCCGCAGCTACCACCTGTCCCGCCTGGGAGGGGACAGCCACGAGGCCGATCCACCCGCGCACGCCTCGCTGTCTGGCCCTACCCGTAGGGCCAGACCGCCGTCACCGGTGCTAGTGGTTTGGCCCTACGACGGCCGAGTGCATGAGCGTCAGGCGCGGGCGCGGTGCAGGTCTTCCCTCCTTGGGCACCGGGGCGGCGAGCGCGTGCAACGTCATCCGGCCGAGCGGACGTACGACTACGAGGCGGCCGTCAGCAACCAGCCCGGCGAGGGCCTTCTTCACACTGGCTGGGGAGGTGCTGAGCGTCTCGGCTATCCGCACGTTCGTCATGTACAACGGCTCTCCGTCAGGCTCCCGGGCCTTGTAGAGCTCCAGCACTGCCTCAGAGATCTCGCTGGCGCTGCGGGGGAGCCTTGCTCTGTCGGGCTGGCTTGAGTCCGGCTCGTAGGTCTCGACCGCCCTGGTGATCAGCGCGAGAGGATCCTCACCGCGGAAGTCGAACCACTCCCCATGGACGCGCTGGTCGGCGAAACGGACGTGCAGGTACTTCTCCAGACGCGGGCCTCCGGGAAACGTTGCCAGAAGGCGGAGTTCCACAGGCGATCCGGCCTGGAGGCTCGCAAGTCGGCTGGGCGGATCGACACTCCGCCCGATCTTCACCGGCCGGGCGACGGGCGACCCCACCACATAGACGAAGTCGCCGGTCGTCCGTGCCGGTTCCCCTGACCCAACTTCGTTCACAGCGCGGCACGTTACAGAGCGCCACTGACAGTAGGACGCTCAGCCCGGGCATCGCACGCCCTACTCCTGGTCGGGGACAGCCTTGATGGTGCGCCGGCGTCGCGCGTCGACGTTGCCGACCTTCCGAGGACCTTCAGCCCGGGCGTCGAGGGTGATCTCGGGGGCCTCCAGCGCTTCTCCGACCAGGCGACGGATCTCGGGGTTGGAGGCGAAGAAGAAGCGGGGGTTGACCCGGTAGCTGCCCGGGTCCGGGTGCTCGACCAACTGGAGTGATTCCAGTCGGGCCAGGGCCTCGTACGCGGTGGAGGTCGAGGTCCCGCAGTCGTGGGCGATCTCCTCGACGTCGGCGGTGATCGGGGTGAACACGGCGCCGTGGCTGGTAAGCCATTCCAGGACGCTGCGCTGGCTGGCGCTCAGGTTGAGTGTGTAGACGGGCGGCATACCGAGGCTGTCCGGGTCGAAGTCGCCGTGGTGGCTGTGGGTTGCGGCGCTCATCGGGTGCCTCCGTTCGTCGTGCTCTTGGCCGTGGTGCGGCGCGGTCCAGGCGTCTTGGCGGCGGCCTTCTCAGCGGCCTTCTTCGCAGCAGCGACCGCCTTGGCATCCGGCGTAATCGGCGGCGGGTCCAACCTGCGGCACGCCTGCACCTGGGCGTCTCCGGAGCCCTCCCAGAAGCGTCTGGGGTTCAGCTGGTACGTCTGACTTCGCGGGCTCGTCTTGAGCAAAATGTTGAGCTTCACCAGGCGGGCAAGCGCCGTCTTCGCGGTTGTCTCCGTCGCCAGGATCGCCTCCGCCACCGCGGCCGCGGTCACCTTCACCGCCGCGCCGGCCCCGCCATTCGAGCGTACCCAGTCGATCGTCGCCCACTCCGCGCCGGACAGCGCCAGCGAGTACAGCGGCGCATCGTCGGTGTAAGCGTTGAGGGTGTAGGAACCATCCATGGTGTGCGGCGTCCGGGCCTTCGGCGCAGGTAGCACCGCTCCCGTATCCAGGTTCACCAGGGCGATGTTGCCCCTGCGAGCCATGCTGCTCCTCACCATGCCGTCACGGTCCGAGAACCGGTTCAACGACCGGTCCGCCATCAGGTTCTTAAGGGCTGATTTTTCAGACGTTAGCTCCGGAAAACCAGACCTTAGAGGCAAGAACCTACAGGACAAGGCCTGAAAAACGCAGGCACACGACAGCGTGTCGAGCCACAGCGCCCTCCCAGGCCCCTGCCGTAACGTCTGGTTTTCTGGCGCCAGCGTCTGGTTTTCCAGACGTTAGCGAGGGGAAAACCGCAGGTCAGGGCATATGTCTCTTCTTACGTAGTAAAGGCCAGCGGTCACGTGGACCTTCACCCTGATGGCCCGGGCCCCGAAACCATCCTGCAGGAACTCCGGCTACGCAGGTCCCTCGGTCGCTGTACTACCCGGGCCAGGCGCCGACGCCGACCTACCGACCACCGTGGGCCGGAGGTCACTTCGACAGTCACGAACGGCCGGCTACCACCTACCCGCTCTCCGGCAGCCATTGTTCCTGCTTCGCCTGTTTGGCTCCCGAAGCACGACCCAACATCGACAGCGGACGGTTCCAGCACTCAGCCAAGGAGGTGGTTAGGAATGGCTTCAAGGTGGGTGGTGACGTCAGCTACTGCTCGGAGGAGGGCAGGTCTCGGTGTTTGACGCAGGCCGGGTCGGCAGGTAGCCCTGGCCCGGTACAGGCACCGGCCGCCTTTCCGGGGGCAACTGGACAGGCCGGACCGTCCACGGTCCGGCCGGTGCGGTGACGGGCCGACGGCGGGGCCGGCCACGGCCCTGCCGTCGGGTCGGCGGCGCAGTCCAGGCGGCAGCGAAGGATGGTCCAGCGCATCCGGGCGCTGGCCAGGGTGCGGTAGCGGAGCGCGCCGCGCCCAGCCACCCGGTCTGCTGTTGACCGCAACGTGGTTGTGGTTGCTGCCCCGTCCCGGCTGGGGCGGCAGGGCACCCGGGTAACCAATGATGTGGGGAGACCGAGGGGCAGAA
>NZ_JBIVVI010000980.1:0-3511 GCF_044757675.1 Kitasatospora sp. NPDC091257 | reverse complement strand
GGGTGATGCCGTGGTTACGGCGGATCACGTCGAGGGGGTCCGGTGCGGGCCGCGCTGCCGCTGCTCGGAGCGCGCCCGTGGCCGGGCCGGCCGTGACGGTGACGCGGGTCCGCTTGGCGTGGGCGATCCGTTCAAGGTGGGCTTGGCGGGCGGTGGCCCGGTCCGGCGCGGTGTGCAGGGTGACGGGCACGGTGTCCCCGGCGGAGAGGCCGTGCCCCGCCTGGGTGGTGGGGACGGTGAGTCCCTTCGCGGCGGCCGGGTCGGTGTGGCGGTTCTCCAGCGGGTCCGGAACGAACGGCTCGTGGAGCAGGATGTCGAGGATCAGGTCGATGCCAGCCGGGGTGGTGTGGTCGATGTCGTACTCGGCGGCCCGCCACTCCAGCGAGGAGGTCGGGAAGACGGTGATGTGGTGGTCTCCGTCCGGCCGTTGCTGGCGCACGGCCCAGCACGGCGTGGGTCCGATGTTGATCCGGGTGGTGTCGAGCACCCGGTACTGCTCGGGCATGGTGGGTCCTGTTCCTGTCAGATGCGGTAGCACCAGAAGCCGACGGAGCCGTCGGTGCTGGCGGCGGCGAGGGTGGTGGTGAAACCGGTGAGGCTGGATGCGGTGACCTGCCAGGCTCGGATCGCCTGCCAGTCCCGCAGGGTGACGATCGGCACCATCGGGGATTGCATCGTCGGCCCGTAGGAGAGCGACATGGCCGTCCAGTTGGTCATCCCGGCGGTGCCGGTGAACAGCCCTCGGTCCGGTTCGGCGTACCAGTAGTTCGGGAAGGTGCCCTTGTACTGGAGACTTGTGGCGTCGATCCATAGCTCGGTGCGGCTGCCTTGGTCGTTGCTGCGGCCGAGTTGGACGCCTTCCTGCGTGGCGATCACGTAGCCGAAGGCCTTGTCCTCGACCAGGTAGAAGAGCCCGGCGCCCTCGTTGGCGTTCATGCGGACGGTGCCGCCCCAGGGCTTCTGGGTGTCGGTGCGGATGGTCTCCAGCGCGGAGACGTACTCGGTCAGGTAGAGCCGGTAGGCCGCTGTCTGCCCGTTGTGCGGGAAGCTGCCGCTGTTCAGCCCGATGTACGCCGCGCCGTCGTGTCCGCCGACCGCGTTGATGAAGGCGTAGTTGCTGCCGTTGGTCGGGAAGAACCGGATCTCCGGGAGGCCGGCCGTGGGGTTGATCTCGATGCGCTGACCGCTGGTGCCACTGGACAGGCCGCCGACGAGCTTCACCTCGCCGGTGGCCGCGGACACGGCGACGGTCTTCACGCCGTTGGCGTTCCACGCCTCGATGCCGCCGGAGTTCAGCTCGACCCTCGCGCCCGTGTCGGAGGTCTTGATGCGCGCGGAGACTGTGATGTCGGCGTTGAGTTTGCCGACCGTGAGCTTGCTGGCGGAGACGGTGCCGATGTGGGCGTCCTGGATGGTCGCCAGCACGACCTTTGCGCCGATGATCGTGGCGTCCGCGAGCTGGGCCGTCCCGATGATCTGGTCGGCGAGGTCAGACCTGATGACGACGGTCGGGGAGGCGGAGGCCTCGGCGGACGGCTGCGAGGCGTTGCCCGCCCGGTCACGGGCGACGAACTTGATGTAGTAGGTGGTGCCGTAGGTCAGGCCGGTGATCGGTGCGGCCGCCGCTCCGGCGAGCCGGTCGACGATCGTCGCCGCGCTGGGGGCAAACCCGGCCGCTGTGGAGGCGTGCACCTCCACCTCGGCGAAGTCCGCAGGCATTTCCTCGCCCTGCGCGCCGCGTCCGTCCCACACCGCCCGCAGTGCGCCGATCAGGGAGGTCACCACGGGCTTCGCTGGCACCGGGGGCGGGGTGGTGTCGCTGGCGAGGATGATGTCCTCCGACAGCCGCCAGGTGGAGGAGTTCCCGGATGCGTCCACGGTGCGCACCCGGGCCTGGACCCGTTGCCCGGCCGGAAGCTGGTCGTAGTGGGCGATGGTGCCGTTGACGGCCTGCTCCGGGGACCACTGCGGGTCCTGGCCCGCGATCCGCAGGCCGGGCAGCAGGTAGGAGACGTAGTAGTTGCCGGCGTCGTCGTACACGGTGCCGTCGGCGTTCTCGGTGACCGCGGGCCAGGACACCGCGAGGGCGGCGTGCTGCTGCCCGTCGGTGTCCAGGTAGGCCCAGGAGCCGACCAGCACGGCGGCCGGCGGCTTGGGCGCGGTGGTGTCGTTGCGGTCGCCGAGCGGCGGCAGCGGGGTGCGGGAGGCCGTCGCGGAGCCGTTGGTCAGGGCGTCCAGCTGCCGCTGCACGCGGATGCGCTGCTCCACGAAGACGTCGGCCAGCTCCAGGGAGCTGGTGGGCTGGCCGGCCTCGTCGTAGGTGGTGGCGATGGTGCGCACCCTCAGCGGCTCCAGCGTGGTGGGGCTGGTTCGGCGCTGGTCGTAGCGGATGTAGTCGCCGGGCCGGTAGTCGATGCCGGGCCGGTGCTGGGTGGCGGCCGGGTCGAGTTCGATGGTGAAGCCCTCGGAGGCCGTCACCATGCCGCCGAGGGTGACGCGGGCCAGCTCGGCGAGGGTGGCCGCGTCGGTGATGCCGCCGCGTCCGTCGAAGGCTTCCCGGCGGCCGTAGCGGGCGGCGGCGGTCGCGTCGACTACCTCGGCCAGGGCGCCGCTGTCTCCGGCGGCCAGCAGGTGGGAGCGCACCGTGCGGCGGGAGCGCTGCCGGGGGCCCTTGAGGACGTCCCGGCCCAGGTAGAGCACGATGCCGGGGTGGTCGGTGGCGCAGGCGGTGTCCGGCACGTAGGCGTGGAGCTGGTAGCCGGTCATCCGCACGTCGGCCCACCCGGCGGAGGTGATAGTGGTGAGGGTCTTCAGCAGGTCAGTGCCGGCGTCGTACTGGGCGGTGTAGGCGGTCGGCCAGGGCCGGCCTGCGCTGTCGGTGGCGGCCGTGAAGTCCCAGGTGACCTCGGGCAGCGCGCCGCGGGCCTTCGCGCGGGCCAGCAGGGTAGCGAGGATCGCGCCGGGGCTGACGTTGACGAACGGGAAGTGCGGGTCGAGACCGATCACCGGCTGGCCGGGGGTGTGCCCGGCCGGGTAGATCAAGGCCCGCTCCAGCAGGGCGAGGGAGCCCCGGCAGCCGACCTGCACGGGCCGGGCCTCGCCTGCACCGTCGGCCGGGTCGTCGCCGTCGTCCTCCAGCAGATACCGCTCGGGCTGCTCGACACCGTCGATGACGAGAGAGATCCGCGGGTCGTCCCCGGACAGCAGGCCGGCGCCCGGGGCGTTGCGCGGGTAGGTGAAGGTCAGCGCCCCTGCGCCGTTGTGCTCCGCCTGCACCTTGACGTCGGCGGGGTAGGGCAGTAGCCCGAGCGGGCTGCCGCTCGGGCTGGAGACGCGCAGGTGCACGGCCACGGGGGTCCTCCGGTCAGGTCAGGTAGGCGCGTCGGCCGGTGACGGCGAGCTGGGTGGTGGGTCCGGTGTTGGTGCCGGTCAGGCGCAGGCTCGGCGGCCTGCCGGGCCTGCCGGGGGCCAGACGCAGGAAGGCGGGCCCCGTGTTGGTCAGCCGCCCGGG
>NZ_JBIVVI010000979.1:0-3514 GCF_044757675.1 Kitasatospora sp. NPDC091257 | reverse complement strand
GTCTGCGCGGTCAACCCGAACAATCCGGTGATGACCTGGATCGGCAGCGGGAACGCGAACCGTGCGCGCAGGTCGACCGTCTGCCCCGGCGGCACTAGGGGGTGGTGACGGTCTCCAGGACGCCGGGGGCCCGGGTCGGCGCCGGGGCGGGCTGCGGGGGGAGGGGTTCGGCGGCGCGGAGCTCGTCGATGCTCCTGGTCATGCCGGTCTTGAGGCGGGGCGTCAGGGGCTTCTCGATGAGCCGGTGGACCAGCCAGGAGGCGACGAGCATGCCGGTGACGACGATGGCGACCGCCGTCCAGGGCTTGGTGCCGTGGTCGTAGAGGGCGCGCAGGGCGGTCCAGCCCATGGTCTCGTGGAGGAGGTAGAGGGGGTAGGTGAGGGCGCCGGCGAAGGTGAGCCAGCGCCACTGGATCCGGGAGCCCCAGCCCATGGCCACCGCGGTGATCACGAGGTAGGAGAGGGTGGTCAGCAGGACGGCGGGCCAGGTCGGCAGCTCGGGCCGGCCCAGGACGGTGTTCACGTCGTGCTGGTGCTGGATGGTGTAGAGCACCGAGAGGATCCAGCTGATCCCGACGATGCCGAAGAGCATGAGGTTGGGACCGTACCGGTGGACCAGGTAGAGCGCGAGGCCGGCGACGAAGAACGAGGAGACGTCCGACATCGCGAAGAACTCCAGGACCGGCCACTTGGTGCTCGCCGAGACGATGCCGGCGACCGTCCAGATCGAGCAGAAGGCCACGATCCGCCGGTAGGTCACGCCCTGCCACACCACGATGGCGAACAGCAGGTAGAAGCGCAGCTCGGCCCAGAGCGTCCAGTAGACGGCGTCCACGTTCGGGATCCCCAGGCCCACGTGGAACATGGTGAGGTTGGCGAGGACCTGTTCGGAGGGGAGCGGCTGGCGCACGAGCGGCCACATCGTCACGACCGCGGTGGTGAGCAGGACGGCGAACCAGTACGCGGGGTAGAGCCGGATGACCCGGGAGCGGACGAAGTCGCCCACCGGGCGGCCCCAGCTGCTCATGCAGATCACGAAGCCGCTGATCACGAAGAACAGGCAGATACCCGTCCAGAGGTACGCGGCGGGCGCGGAGGCGCGGTGGAACACCTGCTCGGCCGGCTTGCCCCAGGCGCTGATCTCGGGCTTGGTACCGCCGCCGTAGCCGATGTAGTGGTGGAAGACCACCATCAGCGCGGCCAGGATGCGCAGGCCGTCCAGGACGGCGAGACGGCCGCCCTTGGCGGATTTGCGGCGGCCCGAGGAACCTGGTCGTTGCCGGGGGAAAATGCTCACGGCTGACGATAACGCACGCCCTGTAAGCCGCTTGCAGGCCCCTGCGCATGACAGGGCAGGGCGGCGACGGGCTGCGGCAGGGCGTTTTCCCGTGATCGAGGCAAGTGCTGGGAGGGGCGTCCCCGCCCCCGGAGGCGGGGCGGGGACGGACGGTGCGGTCGGGGAAGGCCGGGGGCGGCCTGCCCTCGGGAGTTCCTGACGCGTGCGCCCCGGCGCGGGAGTGGACCACCACCCCGCGCCAGGACGCACGACGGATCGGCGCGCGGAGGGCGCGCCGGTCGGAGGGCGCCGGTCGGAGGGCGCCGGTCGGAGGGCGCCGGTCGGAGGGCGCCGGTCGGAGCGCGTCGGTCAGAGCGTGCCGGTGATCGTGGTGCCGGTGTGGTTGCCCGGGATGGCGGTGAGGTCGAGGTTCTCGGGGGCGGCCCAGGTGCCGTCGTTGTGGCGGGCGGTGAGCAGGACCTTGTTGTCCGTGGTGGCGATGGCGAACACGGCGTCGGTGTCGACGGGCGTGGCGCTGATGCTGGTGCCCGTGACGTTGCCGATGACGCCGCCGAGGGACGTCACGGGCTGCCAGGTGTGGTTGAGGTAGCGCATGGTGTGGTACTGGCCGTCGCTCGCGATGAGGGCGAGGTTGAGGTCGTTGCCCTGGCGGGAGACGGCGACGCCGCTCACCGGGCCGGTGCTGCCCGCGGCTTCGGAGACCGCCCCCCAGGTGCCCCAGCTGCCGGAGCCGGTGCGCAGGGTGTGGTAGACCTTTCCGCCGGCCACGGCCGCGATGTGCAGTTCGGGTCCGGCGTCCCCGGACGCTCCGGCGGCGGAGATGGCGGTGATGCCGTTGAGCGGGCCGGTGACGTCGGTGACCACGTTGAACGCGGTCCACTGGCCGGCGCCGTTGCGGATGGAGTGGTAGAGGGTGCCGTTGGCGACCACGACCACGTGCAGGTTGTCGCCGATGGAGGCGATGGAGACCTGGGTGATGCCGCTGAGGTCCGTGAGGGCGACGTTGAGGTCGGCGAACGTCTGCTTCCAGCCGCCGTCGAGGTTGCGGATGGCGTAGTGGAGGTGCCCGTCGCCGCCCAGGGCGATGATGTGGGTGTCGGCGTTGATGCCGGCCGAGGCGACGGCGCGCACCCCGCCGATGGCGCCGGCCGTGGCCTGGACGTCCTCGTACGGGGTCCAGGTGCCGTCGTAGAGACGGCTGGCGAAGTAGAGGTTGGCGTCGCTGCGCACCAGGGCCTGGGTCTTCCAGCCCAGGGACTTCGCCCGGGTCTGCTGCACCCAGCCGGCGACGTTGTCGACGCGGGTGTTGTAGGCGCCGGTGCGGGTCTCGGTGGCGGGCACGCCCAGGCAGCCGCCCTGCCAGGAGCGGGAGGCGACGGCGACCAGCTCGGCCTTGCCGCCCGTCTCGCGGATCACGGGGGCGCCGGTGTCGCCCTTGCAGATCGCCGCGCCGCCGGTGCCGGTCGTGCCGAGGCCGGCGGCGGCCACGGTGTCGAGCGAGAAGGCGCCGGTGTGGAGCTTGAGCGGAGCCCACTCGTCCTTGGTCCGGCCGTACGCGGGCACGCGCAGCGTCTGCCCGGCGGTCGGCGCGGCGGTGGCGACCGCCAGCGGGGCGATGCCGTCGACGGGCGTGGCCAGGCGGGCCATGACGAGGTCACGGCCGGCGTACGGCACCAGCTCGGACACCTCGGCGGTCCTGCCGCCGGTGGTGGTCAGGTCGGTGCGGCCGACGGTGGCGACGGTCTTCCACTTCGGCGCGCCGGCCGCCAGGGCCTGCGGCTGCGCCGGGTCGTCGGCGAAGCAGGAGGCGGCGGTGAGCACCCAGTTGCGGTCGACCAGCGCACCGGTGCAGGCACGCAGGGTGTCGCCGATCGCCAGGCGCGCGGTGAAGGCGTAGGAACCGTCGGCGGCCGCGTTGCCGACCACGGCGCCGGCCGGGGGTGTGGCGAGGGTCGTCAGGGTTCCGGCGGCGAGGACGGCGGTCAGCGCGCCCGCCCGCAGGTTGCGGGACGAGGAGGTGCGAGGCATGAGTGGGCTCCCGAACGTGAGAGGTGGTGATGCGGGGGTGGTGGTCAGCCGGTGACGCGCAGTTCGAGCAGGGTGGTGGGCTTGCCGCTGCCGTTGCCGCTGCCGATCCCGACGGGGACGGCGGTGCCCTTGGCGATGTCGATGCTCTGGGAGGCGCCCTCGCTGGTGAGCTTGGCGTTGACCGAGTAG
>NZ_JBIVVI010000978.1:0-3516 GCF_044757675.1 Kitasatospora sp. NPDC091257 | reverse complement strand
CCCCCCGAGCGGCCACCGCCGCCAAAGCGCCCACCGCCCGGTCCGCCGGACCCGCCCGTACCGCCGGAGCGGTTGAGGCTCTGTCGGCCCCACTCGTACGAGGGCTGCACGCCGCCGCGCCCGCCCCGGCCCGTTGCGCCGGTCGACTCGGACCCGGTACGGGCGGCGTCGCGCACGGCCTGGCGCTGCTCGCGGCTGGCCCGAAAGCCCGTCACCGCCGAGTGGATACCGCGCAGCGCCGCGACGGCGGCGGCCAGCACAGCCGCCGCCGACAGCGCGCCCAGGCCCGGCGCGGGAGCCGTGTCCGGGCCGGGGGTGGGCTCCGAGCGGAACGCCGCGGGCACCGTCCCCGGCTCGGGGCCGGCCGGGGTCGGGTCCGGATCGACCACCACCGGCAGCGGCCGCTCGGGGGCGGACAGGCCCTCCACGACCTCCCACGGGGAGCGGCGCCGCGGCCCGAAGGTCTGCGCGGGGTCGGGGTCCGGCTCCACAACCGGCTCGGCGACGGGCGCCGGCGGGGCCGGGGCGAACCCGGTCCGGGGGAAGTGGATCACGTTGTCGTCGTCGTTGTCGGCCACGTCACGCCTCCTTTCAGGGTTGACAGACAGTCACCGATTTGGGAACCTCGCGCGCGCACGTCGTGCGCGCGCCTCGGGCACCCCGGATCTGCGTTCTGGCCCGGGTGAAGATGAAGATGAACATCACCCGGAGTGACGGCGGAAGAAGTCGTGCAGCGCGTTCTGCAGCTCCGTCCACACCTTCGGATCGCCGCTGCGCTCGGCCCGGTGGGCGACGCTGCGGCAGGCGTCCCACCACACCGCCGCACGGTCCGCGGCGGTCTGCGCGTCGGCCTGTTTGCCGTTCCAGTGCCTGGCCTGGTTGGCCTGACGACGGGTCGAGGCGGCCACTACCGGGCCTCCTTCCGGAGGAAGAACTCGGCAATCGACGGGGCCGCAGCGGGCTCCGCGGCGGGGGCCTGCGCGAACGGCGCCGGCTGCGGCGGCAGGTACACCGGCGCCTCCTCCGCGGCCTGCTGCGCCCCTTGACCGGTACCGTCCTGCGGCACCTGACCGCCCAGCTGCGCGGCCGACCTGTGCAGCGACGACGCCGCCCACGAGGCGGTCTGACCGGCCGCCACCTGCCGCCGCCGCGCCCGCCGGTCCCGGCGCTCCTGCTTGCGGGCCTCCACGCTCTGGCGGCGCACCGGGAGCTCCAGGACCTGGCCGACGTAGGAGGCGTACAGGGCTTCGGCCGCCGCGGCAGCCCGGCTCGACGCCCGCTCCAGCGCCTTCAGGTGGCGGGCGACCTTCCCGGCCCGCCGCTTCGCGGACAGCGGCCCGTCCCCCTCGACCGCGGTCTGCTCCAAACGGCTGCGCACGATCGCCGCCAGCTGCCCGTAGTGCAGGGCGTCGTCGCGGTGCGCGTCGCGCTGGGCCGCGGTGAAGGCCCGCATCCCCTCGTCGGTGAACAGCAGGTTGAGGTCCATGGTTCGGCTCCCCCTTCGAGAGCGTGCGGACAGGACGGCTGTCTGCCGCCTGACCTGGGGTGATGGGTTTCTCTGACCCGGTCTCCGGCCGGACGGCCGGGTCGCTACGGTGGTGCTCGGTGCCGTCGGCACCTTCGGCGTGCCACCAGGGCGATATCCGCGCCCTGGTGGCCACCGGAGAGGCCGACTTCTCGTCAGGCCGCCTCGTCGCCGGCCTGGGTGTCGCTGTCGCGCGCTTCCTCGGAGACCGGCATCTCGTCCTCCAGCGCGGAGGTGATGACCTCGTTCTCGAACTCCGAGTCGTTCGCGAGGCGCTTCTTCGCGTTCCGGATGCGGTCTCCGACCCACGTGTCGCCCTTGCCGTAGCGCTCGCCGATCGCCTTCTGGTCGATTTCCGAGCCCTCCAGCATCAGCCGCGCGACCTCGCGCTCGGCCTGCTCGCGAAGCTGCGAGCGCAGTTCGCGAGGGACGGTGCCGCCGTTCTGCGAGGCGATTTCCGAGAGGGAACGCGAGACGGCCGACCGCGACGTGCGAGTGGTCTGCGAGGCCAGTCGCTGCTGCCGCGCGGCGGCCCGCTCCTCCGCCCTGCGGCGCTTGTCCTCCGCCTCCGCAGCTTCCTTTGCCCGGCGCTCCTGCTCGGCCACCTGCTGCTGCCTGACCTGCTCTTCCGCGAGCATCCGGGCCGCATCCGCCTCACCGGCGGCCTTGATCCGCAGAGCCTCGCGGTCGGCTTCCGAGCGCCGCCGGGCCTCCTCGTTCTCCCTCGCGGACCGCAGCTTCTCCGCCTCGTTTTCCCGCTCGCGGCGCACCCGGGCATCCTCGTTTTCCCGCTCGATCCGCAGCCGCTCGGCCTCGTGCTGCGCCCTCGCGTTCTCCAGCTCGCGCTGCTCGCGAAGCCGCCCGATTTCCGCCTCGCGTTCGCGCTGCTCCTTCTCCGCCTCGTGCTGCGCCCTCGCGTTCTCCAGCTCGCGCTGCTCGCGAAGCCGCTCGAATTCCGCCTCGCGTTCGCGCTGCTCCTTCTCCGCCTCGTTGCGCGCCCGCGACTCCTCGAGCTCGCGCTGCTCGCGGAGCCGCTCGGTTTCGGCCTGCGAGGCGATGCGGGCGATTTCGGCGGCCTTGCGCATCCGCTCGGCATCCAGGCGTTCCTCGTGCTCGCGCTCCTCCCGGCGGCGCCGCTCCTCGCGGTCGGCCTTCTCGGCTTCGAGCCGCGCCTGCTCGGCCCGCTCCGTCTCCTCTCGGGCTCGGCGCTCGCGTTCCGTCGTCGCGGCGTGTTGCTGGTCCTCGAAGGCCTGAACCGTTGCGCGCAGCTCACCGAGCCGCTTGGCGAGGTACTTGCGGTAGCCGGAGGACGCCTCCGCCATCGTGATCAACAAAAACGGCGCCACCGAGTGAAGCAGGAGTCCGCCGGCGTCCGGGTGTTCGGGGATGAGCGTGAAGCGCCCGTCCGGGTAGAGGGAGGTCCAGGAGTTCATCAGCCAGGTGCTGACGCCGGCGAACCAGCGCAGCAGGAACGGCCAGGTCCCGGCCCGCTGCCCGCCCTGCTCGGCCAGGACGCCGTCGACGTACAGGACGGTGATCAGTGCCAGGGAGGCCATCGGGTCGAGCATCCAGGCGATCCAGCCCGGGATGTCGTGCTTCATCGCGAAGATCGTGACGTTGATGCAGGTGAAGATCAGGGCGCCGCCGCCGATCGACATCAGCGAGCTGGTGATCAGCTCGCCGAGCTTCTTCAGCTTGGTCAGGGCGGCCTTGGCCGCCTCGTACTCCTGGCGGGTCACCACGTGCACCGGACCGGCAGCGGGGGTCACGGGCTGAACGTTGCCGGGGACCGGGGCGGGGTGGCGCGCGGCGGGCACCGCGTTAACGTGGACCGGCTTGTCGACGGTGATGGTCACCTCGTCTCCTCTCTCTTACGGCGGGGACGCCGGGGTGCGTCGGGCACCGTCGAACACCGCCGCGCCCCGACCCCCGGCGATGCGGGGTGGGGCGCGGCGGCGAACGACAACCAACCGACGCGGTCAGGCCAGGGC
>NZ_JBIVVI010000977.1:0-3519 GCF_044757675.1 Kitasatospora sp. NPDC091257 | reverse complement strand
GGGGTTACGCCCTCAGGGGAGGTCGACACACGACCGGCCCACGCGCCACTCAGCACCACCGTGCTTCAAGCACCGCACCTCGTACGTAGCTCTCCCTCGACGGGCTCCCGCCATTCGAGGGATCACCGCCTCGGACCGACGCAGTCGAGCGTTGGTCAGGACAGCACAACCGGTCGCCGAGCCAGACAGGCCGACGTCCGCTCCAGGGAAGGACCCTTAGTGAGCGACTCCACCGATCTGATGGGCGCGCGCCCGGACGCCGAGGCGTCGGACGCAGCCGCCGCCCCCGCTGCCCCGGCCCGGCGCCGCCGCAGCGCCGCCGCGGGCCTGGACGGCATGGTCCTGGCCGAGCTGCAGAAGCTCGCCGCGGACCTTGGCATCACCGGTACCGGACGCATGCGCAAGAGCCAGCTGATCGAGACCATCAAGGAGAAGAGCGGCGGGGACCCGCTGCTCGCCGCCGGTGGCGCCGCCCCGGCCGCCAAGCGCACCGCCGCCAAGGCGGACGCCGAGGCCCCGGCCGAGAAGCCGGCCCGCCGTACCAAGGCCGCCGCCAAGACGGCCGAGGCTCCGGCCGCCGCCGAGCCGCAGGCCCAGATCGAGATCCCGGTCCAGGCCGCCGCCGAGACCGCCGCGCCCGCCCGTACCGAGCGCACCCGCCGCCGGGCCACCTCGGCGGCCGGCGCGCCCACCGCCCCGGTCGCGGAGGCCCCGGCCGAGGCCGCCACCGTCGCGGTCGCCGAGCCGAAGCAGGCCGAGGCCCGCCCGGCCGAGACCCGCGGCTTCGAGGGCCGTGAGGACGGCCGTGAGAGCCGTCGCGACCGCCGTGAGCGGCGTGAGCGCCGCGAGGGCGGCGAGCGTACGGAGCGTACGGAGCGCACCGAGCGTCAGGAGGCCGGCGAGGCCCAGGACGCCGACAGCCGCGAGTCGCGCCGCGACCGCCGCAACCGCCGCGAGCGCACCGACCGCACCGACCGCACCGACCGCCAGTCCCAGCAGGGCGGCGGCCAGCAGCAGGGCGGCCAGGCCGACCAGCAGGGCCGCCAGACCCAGCAGGCCCAGCAGCCGCAGATCCAGCAGGGCGGCTACGAGGACGACGAGTTCGGCGATGGCCGCCGTGGCCGGCGCGGGCGCTACCGCGACCGCCGTGGCCGTCGCGGCCGCGACGGCTTCGAGGCCGGCCCCGCCGAGCCGCAGATCGGCGAGGACGACGTCCTGATCCCGGTCGCGGGCATCCTCGACATCCTCGACAACTACGCGTTCGTGCGCACCTCCGGCTACCTGCCGGGCCAGAACGACGTCTACGTCTCGCTCGCCCAGGTCCGCAAGAACGGCCTGCGCAAGGGCGACGCCATCACCGGCGCGGTGCGCCAGCCCAAGGACGGCGAGCGCCGCGAGAAGTTCAACGCCATGGTGCGGCTGGACTCCGTCAACGGCATGGACCCGGAGAGCGGCCGCGGCCGCCCCGAGTTCAACAAGCTCACCCCGCTCTACCCGCAGGAGCGGCTGCGCCTGGAGACCGACCCGGGTGTGCTGACCACCCGGATCATCGACCTGGTGTCGCCGATCGGCAAGGGCCAGCGCGGTCTGATCGTCGCGCCGCCGAAGACCGGCAAGACCATGGTGCTCCAGGCGGTCGCCAACGCGATCACCCACAACAACCCCGAGTGCCACCTGATGGTCGTCCTGGTCGACGAGCGTCCGGAAGAGGTCACCGACATGCAGCGGTCGGTGAAGGGCGAGGTCATCTCCTCGACCTTCGACCGCCCGGCCGAGGACCACACCACCGTCGCCGAGCTGGCCATCGAGCGCGCCAAGCGCCTGGTCGAGCTGGGCCACGACGTGGTCATCCTGCTGGACTCGATCACCCGTCTCGGCCGCGCCTACAACCTGGCCGCGCCGGCCTCCGGCCGCATCCTGTCCGGTGGTGTCGACTCGACCGCGCTGTACCCGCCGAAGAAGTTCTTCGGTGCCGCGCGCAACATCGAGAACGGCGGCTCGCTGACCATCCTGGCCACCGCGCTGGTCGAGACCGGCTCGCGCATGGACGAGGTGATCTTCGAGGAGTTCAAGGGCACCGGCAACATGGAGCTCAAGCTCGACCGGAAGCTCTCGGACAAGCGCATCTTCCCGGCCGTCGACGTGGACGCCTCCAGCACCCGCAAGGAGGAGATCCTGCTCGGCAGCGAGGAGTTGGCCATCGTCTGGAAGCTGCGCCGGGTGCTGCACGCGCTCGACTCGCAGCAGGCGATCGAGCTGCTCCTGGACAAGATGAAGCAGACCAAGAGCAATGCCGAGTTCCTGATGCAGATCGCCAAGACCACCCCCGGCTCCAACGACTGACCGTAGCCGGACGGTTGTCCGAGCACGGAACCCCGGATCGCGCGAGCGGTCCGGGGTTCCGTGCGTCCGGCCCGGTTTGTTCCAGAGTCGGGACAACTTGAGGGCGTTTGGATCATGTTGTCCGATTTACTCTGGACCGTATGGCCGAACACAAGAGGGTTCCAGGGCGCCGCCGCAGAGTCCTGCGGACGGCCGCCTGCGCGTTCGTCGCGCTCGTCGTCCTCGGCGCCGGCGCGGCCCTCTTCGCCTGGTTCAGGCTCAACGGCAACATCAAGAGCGTCGACATCGACGCCCGGCTCGGCGACGCCCGGCCGCCGGCCGCCACCGACGGCTCCTTCAACATCCTGGTGCTCGGCTCCGACTCGCGCGGCGGCGACAACGGCTCGATCGCGGGCGGGGACACCGGCGACACCGCCCGCTCGGACACCGCGATGGTGGTGCACATCAACCAGGACCACTCCCGCGCCCAGGTCGTCTCGATCCCGCGCGACACCCTGGTCACCCGCCCCGACTGCACCGACCCGAGCGGCCGGACCGTGCCCGGCGCCAAGCGCGCGATGTACAACAGCGCCTTCGAGAGCGGCGGCGCGGTCTGCGCCGTCAGGACCACCGAGCAGCTCACCGGGCTGCGGATGGACCACTACCTGCAGATCGACTTCGCCGGCTTCGCCCGGGTCGTGGACGCGATGGGCGGGGCCACCGTGACCACCGCGGTGGCCATCCACGACCAGGACAGCGGGCTCGACCTGCCGCCCGGCGAGCACCACCTGGACGGCCGGCAGGCGCTGGCCTTCGTGCGCACCCGGCACGGCGTCGGCGACGGCAGCGACCTCGGCCGGATCGAGCTCCAGAAGCAGATGGTGAAGTCGCTGCTGCAGCAGGTCGGGGGGAACGGGATGCTCACCAACCCGGTCAAGCTGTGGTCGATCGGCGACACCGTGACCAGGAGCATCACCACCGACTCCGCGCTCGGCTCGGTGAACTCGCTGGTCGGGCTCGCCCAGGAGCTCAAGGGGATAGGCCCGGACCAGCTGAGCATGGTCACCCTGCCGGTGGAGACGGCGCCCAGCGACCCGAACCGGGACCGCGCGCCGGTGGCCGAGGCGCCGCTGCGCGCGGTGCTGGCGCTGCTGGAGCTGGGCGACGGCAGGATGCACGACGGCTGGCCGGAACTGA